>CAXAWD010000415.1:0-3929 GCA_963972325.1 uncultured Acidimicrobiaceae bacterium | reverse complement strand
CCTCGCGGGCAAAGGCCTCTGCCGCCGCGGCTCCGATACCGCGCGATGCGCCGGTCACGATCGCGACCCTGTTGTCGAGGCGTCCCATGTCGTTGCCCTCCGTCGATGCTCGTCGCTGGTACTTCAGAAGCTGAGGCTCGTCGCCCGGGATGCCTGGACCAGCGTGCGGGTGTAGTCGGTCTTCGGGTCCGTCATGATGTCGGCGGTGGGTCCGACCTCGACGACCTGACCGTCCTTGAGGACGATGACCTCTTCGCACACGCGAGCCACCACGGCGAGATCGTGCGTCACGAGGACCATCGTCAGACCGTGCCGACTCTTCAGGCCCATCAGGAGGTTCAACACCTGCGCCTGGACCGACACGTCGAGGGCGCTGGTGGGCTCGTCGGCGTACAACACGTCCGGACGGACCGACAGGGCTCGGGCCACCGCGATGCGCTGGAGCTGGCCGCCCGACAACTGATGCGGGTAACGCGAGAGCACGTCGCCGCTCAGCCCGACGTCCGCGAGCCAACCCGTCAGTTCCGCGGTGTCGGGCCGTCGACGTTCCAACGCCTTCGTCGGCTCGGACAGCGACGTCCTGATCCGCAGCCTCGGATCGAGTGAGCTCGCCGGGCTCTGGAAGACGATCTGGTTCCGACGGTGGAAGTCCAGGCGATCTTCCGACAGCCAGTCGTTCACCGAGCGACCGGCGAACGTGATCTCGCCTCTCGACGGCATCAGCAGGCCACACATGAGCCGGACGAGGGTGGACTTGCCCGACCCCGACTCGCCGACGACACCGACGGTCGAACCGGCGGGAATGGTGACGGCGATGTCTCGCAGCGTCCAGTCGTCGTCGACGCCGCGGCGCCGCGTGTGCGAGCCGTAGTCGAAGAACAGTCCATCGGTGGACGAGAGATCGGTCACGGCACCTCCACCGGGTTCCAGCACTTGAACACGTGGCCACCGTCCATCTCCGTGATCGGCGGTTCCTGCACACACCGTTCGGTCTCGTGTGGGCAGCGGCCACGGAAGCGACAACCCGGGAGGAACGCACCGAGAGGCGGCACGGAACCCTTGATCGTGGTGAGGGCCTTACCGAGCGATGCCGTGATGTCCTCCGGGTGTCCCGGGTTGACGTCGATCAGGGCCTCGGTGTACCGGTGACGGGGCGAGCGGACGATCTGGTCGGTCGGGCCGGTCTCGGCGAGCCGGCCGCCGTACAGCACGGCGACGTGGTCCGAGATCGCCTGGATCACGCCGAGGTCGTGGCTGACGAACATCACGGCCATCCCCAACTCGTCGCTCAGCCGGCCCAACAGTTCGAGGATTTCTTTCTGCACGGTGACATCGAGCGCCGTCGTCGGTTCGTCGGCGATCAACAGCTTCGGGTCGCAGGCGATGGCCATCGCGATGAGCACGCGCTGGCGCTGCCCTCCGGACAGCTGGTGCGGGTACCGGCGGGCGAGCACCTCCGGTTCGGGCAACTGGACCTGGTCGAGCAACTCGATCGTGCGCGATCTGACCTGCTGCTTCGGCACGGTGTTGTGCAATCGCAGCGCCTCCGCGACCTGTTTGCCGACACGCATCGTCGGGTTGAGCGCTCTGAGCGGGTCTTGGAAGATCGTCCCGATCTCGGAGCCGCGGATCTTCGACAGCTCGCGTTCGGGTCGATTCACCATCGGGACACCGTCGAACGTGATCGAGCCGGTCACGACCGCCTCGCGAGGAAGCAGGCCGATGATGCTCATCGCGGTCATCGTCTTGCCCGATCCGGATTCGCCGACCAATCCCAGTCGTCGACCGGCCGGGATCGAGAGATGCTCGATCGAGACGATCTCGTGGGGACCGATCGAGATGCTGAGGTCGTCGATGTCGAGCATCAGCCGGCGCCCTTGGCCTTCTGCTGTGGGTCGAGATAGGTCCGCAGGCCATCGCCGAGCAGGTTGAAACCGATCACGGCGATCATGATCGACAGGCCGGGGATGACCATCAGATACGGCGCCTTGTCCATCAAGGGCTGCGCCTCTTTCAGGAGCCGCCCCCACGATGGGGTCGGACGCTGTGCCCCGATGCCGAGGTAGGACAGCGCGGCCTCGATCAGGATCGCGAGGGCGAACATCACCGACGCCTGGACGATGATCAACGGGCCGATGTTGGGCAGCACGTGGCGGAACAGGATGAACCGTCGCGGTCGCCCGTAGGCGCGCGCCGCCTCGACGAAGTCACGCGAGAGGATCTGCCTGGAGGGCCCCATCGTCACGCGGGCGACCGTCGGGATGAACCAGAACATGATGGCGATGATCGCGGTGGGATTGCCCGGTCCGAGCGACGTGGCGAGCACGAGTGCGACCAGGATGCCCGGGAGAGCGATTCCGATGTCGGTCAGCCGACTGATGATGCGCTGCCAGAAGGGGCTGGCGCCGGCGGCGATCATGCCGATCAGCACGCCGGGAATCAGCGACAGCACGGTGGAGATCATGCTGACCAGCAGGGAGTTGCGTGCTCCGGCCATGATCTGGCTCGTCATGTCGCGTCCGAGCTTGTCGGTACCGAGCAGGTAGCCGTCGGATCCCGGGCTCTTGAACTGGTTGGGGACGTCGACCGCCTCGAGGTCGTACGGCGTCCAGAAGATCGACACCAGACCGACGGCGACGATCGCCGACACGATGACGGCGCCGATCACCAGTTGGGGCGGTAAACGCCGGCGCGGACTGACGACTTCGATGTCGAACAGTTCGAGACCGTCTGCGTCGGGCGACGGGATGGTCGACGTCGGATCGCTCATGCGATCGGTGCCGATCCGCCGCTCTGACGGATCCGCGGGTCGAGCAATCCGTAGGCGATGTCCATCAGGAAGTTGAGCGTGAGCACCATGAGCATCAGGACCAGTGCGAGTGACTGCACCGACAGCGCTTCTCGGCCACCGACGGAGACGACCAACATACGACCGAGGCCCGGGAGCGTGAAGACGTTCTCGATCACGACCGCCCCGGCCAGTAGCGAGCCGAGTTGGAGAATGGTGACGGTGACGAGTGGGATCGACGCGTTGCGAATGCCGTGCCGCCAGGCGGCCCGGCGCAACGTCAGCCCTTTCGCCTGAGCCGTGCGGATGAAGTCTTCGTCGAGCACCTCGAGCATGCCGGAGCGCACGTAGCGCACGAGCACAGCGCTCAAGGGGATCGCGAGTGCCATCACGGGCATGATCAGTGACTTGACGCCGTCGCTGAAGTCCTCCGTGAGCGGCACGTAGCCTCCGGCGGGGAGCCACCCCAGCCGAACGGCGAACAACGTGACCATCAGCAGCCCCAACCAGAACGAGGGAACCGCGATGCCGATCTGCGAGAGGATGTCGACCCACGTGCCTCGCCAGTCCTTGGCATGAATCGCCGAGAACGTACCGACGACCAATGCCACGATCGCCGAAACGGTCAACGACGCGAATGCGAGCGTGAACGTCAGGGGAACCCTCGTCCAGATCTCGTGCGCGATGTCGTACTCCGCGGCGTAGGACGTGCCCATGTCGCCGCGGAACACGCCGCCGATCCAGTCCGCATACTGCTGGATCAACGGAGCGTTCAAGCCCATCTCGTCGCGGAGCGCGTCGAGCGATTCTCGGGTCGCGGTCTGCCCAAGGATGACGGTTGCGACGTCACCCTTGAGCATCCGCAACAGCAGGAAGACAACGACCGAGCCCATGAACGCCGAGATCAACAACGAGCCGACAGCTCGAACGAGAACTCGAATCACGTTGCCTCCTCCTCTTCGCCGGGCTTCGGCCGATCGTCAGCCGAAGGAAAGGTAACCGAGGTCGAACTCGCTGCCGGCCGTGAAGAGCTTGATGCCCTGCAGGTCCGAGCGGGTGGCGGCAGCCTGAACCTTCGCCACGATCGGGATCAGGTAGCCGGCATCGGCGTGCATCTCGACCGCTTCTCGCCGCTTCTCGG
>CAXAWD010000414.1:0-3930 GCA_963972325.1 uncultured Acidimicrobiaceae bacterium | reverse complement strand
ATCTGCCGATCCCGGACCGGCATCACCGGCATCGCTGCCACCGGCGTCGCCACCGTCTCCGGACGTGTTCAGCGCGGGTGCGTCGTCGTCGCCGGGCTCGGCGGCCGAGTCGTCGTCTCCTCCGCAGCCGGTGAGGAGCAACGCGACCACCCCGATCGCTCCGATGGATCCCCGAAGACTCCGAACCCCGCTCATGGCCCCATCGTAGAGTTCGCCCAACTCGTCGTGCGGCCGATTTCGCTCGGTCGCACGGCGCCGGCGCACCGATCCCGTTTGGTCGGCGGTGCCGAGGGGTACCTCCGGTCGATGGCATCATCCACGGCCGGGCACGTCGACGGCGACGCTGCGGTCACCGACGGGACGGGCTTCGGCGGGCTACTCACCGACCCGGTCTTCGCACCGTTCTTCTTCGCCAACTCGCTGTCGAGCACGGGCAACTGGTTCCAGAACGTCGCCGCCGGGATCGTGGTCTACGACCTCACCGGGTCGAACACGGCGGTCGGCGCGGTGTCGATGGTGCAGTTCGCCTTCACGCTGCTGCTCACCCCGTGGATGGGTGGGTTGACCGATCGATTCAACCGGCAGCGAATGCTGTTCGCCGGCCAGACGATCGCGTTCCTCGGGGCGACGTCGCTCGCGGTCGTCGTGTTCGCCGTGGGGATCGACGGCCTCCCCGGATCCTGGCCGATCTATCTCGCCACCGGTGTGATCGGTCTGGGCGCGGCAGTGATCCTCCCGTCGCTCCAGGCGATCGTGCCCGCACTTCTACGTCGACGCGACCTCGATCGGGCGATCGCGCTCAACTCGATGACGTTCAACATCGCTCGGGCGGTCGGACCGGTCGCGGCCGGCGCGGTGATCGCCGCCGCGGGTGCGAAGTGGGCGTTCGGGATCAACGCCGTGACCTACCTGCCCCTGCTCGTCGTGCTCCTCCTCATCACGCCTCGCGGCGATGTCGAACCCTCCGAGCGACCCACCGACGGCGCCGGGTCGGTCCGCGTCGGTCTCGACTGGGTCCGCGAGCGGCCGTCGGTCCTGGCGGTGCTCGCCGCGACCCTCGCCGTCGGATGGACCTCCGACCCGTTCAGCACCCTGATGCCCGCGCTCGCCGACGATCTGGGTGGCGGCGACGCGACCGTCGGGCTCCTCGTCGGAGCGTTCGGGCTCGGCGCGGCTCTGACGGCGCCCGGCTCCGATCGCATCCGTCGGCGGGTCGGCCGCTCCCTGGTGATCCCGGCGGGTCTCGCAGTCACGTCGATCGGGCTCACCGTGACGGCCGCGTCGCCGGTGACCACCGTCGCGCTCGTCGGCGCCGCGGTCACCGGTTCCGGCTTCCTGCTCGGCGTCACCGGCACCAACGCCGAGCTGCAGAAGGCGATGCCCGAGGCGCTCCGGGGGCGCGTCATGGCCTGGTGGTCGGTCGCGTTCCTCGGGTGCCGACCGCTCGCAGCGCTCGTCGACGGTGGGATCGCCGATCTCGCCGGCGTGCGAGTGGCGATCGGTGTCGCTGCCTCGGTCGCGATCGCGGCGGCCGCCGCGACGGTGCTGATCGGTGGCCGTGGTCTGTCGACCGGATCCGGCGACTGAGCGAGCCTCGGCCGTGGCACGCTGGGGGGATGATCCGCTGGACGACCGTGTTCATCGATCGGCCGGCGGACCGCTTCGTCACCACGAGAGACTTCTGGTCGGCGGCCACCGCCACGACCCCGACGCCGACCCGCGGTGCACACGACGAGTTCGTCACCCTGCTGCCGGCGAGCGGCGATGCGTGCCTCCGCATCCAGCGGACGCTCGACGGATCGGCCGGTTCACACATCGATCTCCACGTCGACGATGTCCGAGCGAGCACGGCCGCCGCGACCGGCCTCGGCGCCACCGTCGTCGAGGACCGCGACACGATGGTCGTCATGCGCTCACCCGGCGACCTGACGTTCTGTCTCGTCGCCCACGACGGCGAGCACGAACGCCCCGCGCCGGTCGGCGCGCCAGGCGCGCGCACGCTCGTCGATCAGGCCAGCATCGATGTCGCTCCCGATCGCTTCGAGCGCGAGTGCCGATTCTGGGCCGAGCTGACCGGCTGGACGCTCCGGCCGGGGCCGCACCCGAGTACGCCGTGCTCGAACGACCGGACGGTCAGCCGTTCCGGTTCCTGCTCCAGCGGCGGGGCGCGGACGATGCCGGCCGGCCGACGGTGTGCCATCTCGACCTGGCGTGCGACGACATCCCGAACGCGGTTGCCGCCCATGTGACGCTCGGGGCGAGCGTCGTCGCCCCGTTCCGGTGGTGGACGGTGATGGCCGACCCGGCCGGCGTCGAGTACTGCCTCACCTGTCGCGACCCCGACACCGGGGTCCCCGCCTGACTCAGCGAGCCGCCGGCGTCAGTCGATGTCGAAGCTGACGCCTTGGGCGAGGGGGAGTTCGGTCGAGTAGTTGACCGTGTTCGTCTGGCGGCGCATGTAGCCCTTCCAGGCGTCACTGCCCGACTCGCGACCGCCACCGGTTTCCTTCTCGCCGCCGAACGCACCACCGATCTCGGCACCCGACGGGCCGATGTTGACGTTGGCGATGCCGCAGTCGCTCCCGGCGGCACCGATGAACGTCTCGGCCTCGCGGAGGTCGGTCGTGAAGATCGACGACGCGAGGCCCTGTGGCACGCCGTTGTGCAGCTCGATCGCCTCGTCGAGGTCGTCGTAGACCATCGAGTACAGGATCGGTGCGAACGTCTCGGCTCGTACCACGTCGGTCTGGCCGGGCATCGTGACGATCGCCGGGCGGGCGTAGTAGGCGTCGGGGGCCTCGTCGGCGAGGGCACGTTCGCCGCCGGCGACGACCGTGCCGCCGTCGGCGACGGCCGTCTGCAGCGACTGCTGCATCCGGTCGAACGAGGAGGCATCGACGAGCGGACCGACCAGGGTTCCATCGGACAAGGGGTCACCGATGGGTAGGGATGCATAGGCCCGGCCGATCCGCTCGACGAGTTCGTCGTGCACCGAGCGGTGCACGATCAGACGGCGCAGCGTGGTGCACCGCTGGCCGGCGGTGCCGGCGGCGGAGAACACGATGCCCCTTAGGGTCAGATCGAGATCGGCCGACGGCGCGATGATCGCGGCGTTGTTGCCGCCGAGTTCGAGGATCGACCGGCCGAATCGGGCGGCGACCACCGGGGCGACCTTGCGGCCCATCGCGGTGGAGCCCGTGGCGGAGATGACCGGCACGCCCTCGTGCGCCACGAGCGCTTCGCCGACCTCGACACCGCCGAGAACGACCTGCACGAGATCCTTCGGCGCACCGACGTCGGCAACCGCCCGCTGCAACAGCCCGTTGCACGCGAGCGCCGTGAGCGGTGTCTTGTCGCTCGGCTTCCAGATCACGGGGTCGCCCGCCACGAGCGCGAGCGTCGTGTTCCACGACCACACCGCGACCGGGAAGTTGAACGCACTGATGACGCCGACCGGCCCCATCGGGTGCCAGCTCTCCATCAACCGGTGGCCGGGACGCTCGGACGCGATCGTCAGCCCGTGCAACTGACGCGACAGGCCCACGGCGAAGTCGCAGATGTCGATCATCTCCTGGACCTCGCCGAGGCCCTCGGAGCGGATCTTGCCGGCCTCGATCGACACGAGCTCGCCGAGGTCGGCCTTGTGCTCGCGCAGCAGTTCGCCCAGGCGGCGGACCACGTTGCCGCGCACCGGTGCCGGCGTGGTGCGCCACGTGCGGAACGCAGCAGTGGCGCGCTCGACGGCGTCGTCGACGTCGCCCGAGGCGCCGGCCGACCCGAGCGAGCCGCCGGTGATCGGGGTGCGAGCCGGCTGGTCGCCGTCGCTCGTCTCGGCGCCGCAGGCGGCCAGCAGCTGTGTCGCCCGCACGCTCAGGTGATCGGTGGTGGGAATCGTGCTCATCGAATGGTCTCCATGTGTCCGAAACATCG
>CAXAWD010000413.1:0-3931 GCA_963972325.1 uncultured Acidimicrobiaceae bacterium | reverse complement strand
GCGACCGCACCGACATCTTCCGCGGGTTCACCAACATCGGTCCGTCGATCGAGTACCTCGAACGGGCCTTCGACGAGGCGAAGTACGGCTGGTACTCGACCCGCCCGTTCATCGACGGCGCGATCCAGTCGACCATCGACCCCGACATGGCGCCGCCCGGCAAGCACGTGATGTCGTGCTTCATCCAGTACACGCCGTACGAGCTGAAGGGCAGCGACTGGGCCGCCGAACGTGAGCGGATGGCCGACAACGTGCAAGACACGATCGAGTCGTTCTTCCCCGGGTTCGGCGACCTGGTGCTCCAACGCGAGGTCGTGACCCCGCTCGACATCGAACAAGTCGCCGGCCTGCCGGAGGGCAACATCTTCCACGGTGAGTTCCTGGCGCCGCAGATGTACTTCTTCCGCCCGGCGCCCGGCTGGAGCCGCTACCGCACGCCGATCGACGGCTACTACCAGTGTGGGTCGGGCACGCACCCCGGTGGCTGTGTCAGCGGCGGCCCGGGCAAGCTCGCGAGCGAACGCATCCTCGCCGACCTCGCCGACTGATTCCCGCTCGTCCGACGGATCGCACCGGTCGTCTGCGCGCCGGTCAGGCGAGTCGGTCGGCGACCGGTCGACCCCAGCGGCGCCATGCCACCAGCGCCGCGATCGCGACCGCAGCGATGATCGCGAGCCAGACGATCAACTTCACCAGGGCGAACAACAGCATGACGCCCAAGACGACCAGCAGAATGACGAACAGGGTTCCCATGGGTCGATGGTGCCCCCGTTGCGGATTCGCAAACGTCAGTCCTGGCGTGCCGGATCGTCGGCGGGTAGAGCGTCGTTGATGAACTCGTACGTCTTCCACTCGGGCACGGGTGGTTCGTGGCCATCGCGTGGCACGAACTCGGAGACGCCGTCTTGGTGGATGTAGCGCCCGCAGTTGGGGAAGATCCGCGCGGGTGTGACGACGACCACCGCGAACGCGCCGTGGAACGCGGCGACGTCGTCGGGGTCGGTCGAGACCCGTGCCGTGCCGTGCAACCGGAGTCGCCACGGCCGCTCGACGTCGACGAACAGCAGCGCGACACGGCCGGTGTCGGCGATGTTGCCGAGGGTGCGCATCATCCCGTTGCCGTCGTAGGCGGGGAGCCGCAACTCGGTGGGTGACACGACGCGGACGAAGCCGACGTCGCCGCCCTTGTACGACACGTCGGGCCAACCCTCGGCGTCGACCGTCGAGATCCACACGGTGGACTGTGCGCTGATCAACGAGACGTCGTCGTCCGTCAACTCGGCGTGGACGGTGAGCTCACCGAGCCGATCGGCCAGCCGACGCGAGTCGAACTCGTCCTGGAGCGCTCTGGCTCCTGCTCCGTACAGCTCGCTCGGCCCCATGACCGGACGTTACGCGAGATATTCGGTGGACGGACGATGCGGATCGTGGAACGATCCTGGCGGGAACCTGGAAGGTCGTGGTGGGTTCGTCGTTCGAGGCGTTGCCCACCACGACTCCGTGTCGGACGCACCCGTGGGCGGCGGGTGCGCCGCACCCGGCAGCACTCGGCGCAACCGTGTCGTGCGTGTCAGCCGGCAAGCGCCGACGCGATGATGTCGAGGGCCCGGTCGACGTCGTCGTCGGTGGTCTGCCAGCTGGTCACCAGGCGGATCACGCCGTGGCCCATCTCGTAGAAGAGCATGCCGGCGTCGGCCATCGCCGTGGCAGCGGCGTCACCGACCTCGACGAACAGCATGTTGACGTCGGGCCGGTTGACGAACCGCACACCGAGCGGTTCGAGTCCGGCCGCGAGCCGCTTCATCCGTGCATTGGAGTTGCCGGCGAGTCGTAGCCAGAGGTCGTCGGTCAGGTACGCGGTCACCTGCGCCGACTGGAACCGCATCTTCGACGTGACATGGCCCGACCGTTTCGTGCGGTACACCAGCTCGTCGGCGATCGCGTCGTCGAACACGACGATCGCCTCGGACGACAGCGCGCCGTTCTTCGTGCATCCGAGTGACACCGCGTCGACGCCGGCCTTCCAGGTCAGTTCGGCAGGCGTGCACCCGAGTGCGACGAGCGCGTTGGCGAAGCGGGCACCGTCGAGATGTGTGGTCATGTCGGCGTCGGCGGCGATCGCGGCGAGTTCGGCGACCTCGTCGACGGCGTAGACCGTGCCCATGTCGGTGGGCGAGGTCAGCGACAGCACGGTCGGTTGCGAGTGGTGCGGGTCGCCCCAGCGGACGCCGGCCAGGGTCGCCCGCAGTTCGTCGGGATGTATGCGGAAGTCGTGACCGCCGACGCCCCGCATCACGGCCCCGCCGCCGAGCATCGACGTGGCGCCTCCTTCACTGTTGAGGATGTGTGCCGTTTCGTGACACAGCACCGCACCCCACGGTGGGCACATCGCCGTGAGCGCGAGTGCGTTGGCGGCGGTGCCGCTGGTGACCGGGAACACGCGCGCGGTGCCGTGTTCGAACACCTCGCGCACCACATCGTGGAGGCGTGCCGTGACGTCGTCGTCGCCGTAGGCCGGCGCCGACCCGACGTTCGCGTCGGCCACCGCCTGCAGGATCTCGGGGGCGACCCCGGCCGCGTTGTCACTCCGGAACTCGATCTGTGTCACCGTGGCAGTCTCGCGCAGGGCCCCGTGGGCGGACCGCGGCGACAGGTCAGCGACGCTCGCGTGTGCCCTGGTCGTAGGCGCCGACCAGGGTGAGGACGATCATCGCGAGCACGGCGCTGGTGCCGATGATCGTGACCCCGTGCACGTGCATGTCGACCGCTCCCGGGTTGCGGAACCCGAGCCCGACGGGGCGATCGGTCAGGTCGAGCAGGGTGCTGATCACGAGCCACAGACCGGGGAGCGATGCGCCGACGGCGAGGCCGAGGCCCCAGCGCCGCACCGACAGGAACCCGACGACCCCGCCGATCAGGAACAGGCCGAGTTGCACGAGGCGTCCGACGAGCAGGAGCGCAGACGCCTCACCGGGGCCCTCGATCAGATACCAGTTGTCGCTGAAGATCGCCTGCTTCTCGGGCAGCAGCGGGCCCGCGCACGCCACGACGATCGCGAGGGCACCGAGCGCGGCGAGCCACGGGTTGAGGCCCGGTCGCCGGTCGCCGAACGCGTCGTTGACCGACGCGAAGAACAGCACGACGCCGAGAGCCCCCGCGGCGATCAAGAGCCAGTAGCCCAGGTCGCGAGTGATCGTGAGCACGAACGGGTCGTCGGCGGGCACACGGGCGAACGCGTGGGCCGAGTCGATCGGGAACTGGGCGAGACCCACGGCGATCGCCGCCAGGCCTGCCATAGCGAGGCCGGCACCGCCGGCCAGTCCGGAACCCCACCGCCAGCGGAACCCGGCGGCGACGCCACCGGCGATCATCGCGGCGATCGCGATCAACCCGGCGATCGACATGTTGTCGGCCAGGTCGTCGAGGATCCAGGTGCCGGTGCGGAAGTCGGCGGGGGTGTCGTCGGTTCGCACGAGTCGTGTGTCGCTGGTGATCGTGACGATGCCGGCGAACAGGGCGACGAGCGACACGATGCCGGTGACGACCGAGATCAGCAGGATCAGGTTGAAGCCGAATCGGGCCGGCGGTGGTGCGGCGGCGGTCGGCACGACCGGCATGGTCGCGGTGGCGCCGGCCTGGGTCGCGATCTCGTCGGTGATCGTGACCGGTTCGCGTTCGGTGAAGTCGTACGGGGTGGTCGCGGCGGGTTCGTCGGCGACCTGCTCCATCCAGACCTCGGTGATCGGTTCGGTCGCCGGCAGGTCGCCGGTGTCGGTGGACGCCTCGTCGGTGACGGGCAATGCGCCGGTGGCGGCCCAGGCCGGTTCGTCGGTGAGTTCTTCGTCGTCGTCCACGACGACGAGGAGTTCGGTCGGCGCGCCGTCGTCGGTGGAGTCCGGGCCGGTGTCGGCGGCGGTCGGCAGTTCGGAGG
>CAXAWD010000412.1:0-3947 GCA_963972325.1 uncultured Acidimicrobiaceae bacterium | reverse complement strand
GGGGTCGCGCACCGAGGTCGACGTCATGCACGGCGCCGTCACGGCCGGCGGCCGCCGGGCCGGTGTTCCCACACCCGTCAACGACACCCTGCTCGCCGCGGTGCACGGCCTCGAACGCCGGCTCGATCTCGAGCGCTAGAGCCGGAGTCGGGCACGCCCGCCTGCGACACTGGTGGCATGGAGTTGGTGGTCGGCGACGACGGACGCCCGCGATGCGAGTGGGGAGCATCCGCCCCCGACTACGCCGAGTACCACGACACCGAGTGGGGTTTCGGTGTCACGTCCGATGTGCGCCTGTTCGAGAAGGTCTGTCTGGAGGGGTTCCAATCCGGGCTGAGCTGGTTGACGATCCTGCGCAAGCGCGAGAACTTCCGGACGGCGTTCGCCGGGTTCGAGCCGGAACGGGTCGCGTCGTTCGACGAGCGTGACGTCGAGCGACTCCTGGCCGATGCCGGCATCGTCCGACATCAGGGCAAGATCCGTTCGACGATCAACAACGCCACGTGCGCGCTCGATCTGATCGAGGAACACGGCTCGCTCGCCGCGTACTTCTGGCGGCACGCCGACTTCGAATCGGGGCCGCCGGGTGAGGTGCCCGCGATCACCGAGACGTCGACGCAACTCTCGAAGGCGTTGAAACGTCACGGCTGGTCGTTCGTCGGACCGACGACGATGTACGCCTTCATGCAGGCGATGGGTCTGGTCAACGACCATCTCGAGGGCTGCTGGGCCCGCGAGGCTGCCGAGGCCTCCCGTCGTGCCGCGGCGGCGTCGATCGGCCTCGGTCCACCGTGATGCCGCCCCGTGTCGGCCCGCTGTCGGTCGGGATGTTGCTGCTCGCGTCGATGGCGTGTTCGTCACCCGCCGCGGTCGATTCGCCGTCCGCCGCTGCGACGGCGACGGCATCGACGACGACGGCATCGACCGTGCCCGACGGTGCCGCGACGGGCACGACCTCGCCGACCATCACCACGAGTGCCACCAGCAGCACGACCACGATCACGACGGTTTCGACCACGACGACGTCCACGACGACCCCGGCCACGACCCCGATCACCACGACCCCGACCACGACGACGACCACGACGACGACCACGACGACGACCACGACGACGACCACGCTGCCGCCGATGACGTCGTGCGCCGACGTGGCGCACATCGGTGACTCGACCGGTGTGTACCTCTGGGAGGCCCAGTACGTCGACGGGGCGGCGAACACGATGGGCGAGCGGTACCGAGCGGTCGGCGTCGAGCGGTGGGTCGACGACAACAGCGGTGGGCGCTCGATCGAGGAGCGCACCGCCGACTGGCAGACGACGGCCCCGGAGGCGGCCGACGCGATCCGGCGCTCCGGATTCCGGGGGTGCTGGGTCGTCATGATCGGCACGAACGACGCCGCCCACATCGGCTCCGGCGCATCGGTGCCCGCCGAGGAACGGATCGTGCGCCTGCTGGAAGTGTTCGGCGACGACCCGGTGCTCGGGTCGACGCCGCCACCGTCCGAACCGACACCGGCTACCGCAACGGCAACATGCAGGCCTGGAACGACACGCTGTACCGGATCGCCGACGAGCACCCCAACGTCCGGGTCCTGCGCTGGTCGGAACAGGTGCTGCCCGAGTGGTTCGACGCCGACGGCATCCACATGCGGACCGAGGGTCGCATCTGGCGGGCGGCGATCACCGCCGCCGCACTCGCCGAGTCGTTCCCGGGGTGACGCGCCCTCAGCGCTGCTGGATCGAGCGGATCATCTCGGCGAGCCGGGCCCGCTCGTCGGGGTCGGCGGCCGGGATCGAGAACTCCACCCGATCGCAGAGTCCGCCGTAGCGATCGGCGACCGCCTGAGCGATCGAGTCGTACGGGGCGACCACCGCGATCTCGTGCACCATCTCGTCGCTCACGTGGCGCTCCATCTCGTCCCAGCGCTGCTGTCGCGACAGGACCGACAGATGTTCGCCGATGTCGCCCCAGCCGTGCAGGTCGAACACGGCCCGATAGGTGCGCGTGGACGCGTAGAACGAGATCCGCGAACGCACCGTGCTCACCTTGTCGGCGAGTTCGGCCTCGGTCGGCGCGGTGACGATCAGCGGTGAGGCGACCATCTCGATCGCGTCGGCGCTCCGGCCCCGCTCGGCGGCGCCGGTCGCCACGGCCGGCCGCAGGACCTCGTCGATGTATCGTCGCGTGCAGATCGGGTGCGGACGCACCGCGTCGGCATGGCGGCCCGCGAGTCGCGCCATGTGGCCGTTGACCGCCGCCAGGTGGATCGGCGGGAACGGGTGCTCGATCGGGCCAGGGTCGAACAGCGGGTTCATCAGCGTGAGGTCGTAGTGCTCGCTGTGGAAGTCGAGCGGCGTCCGTTCCTGCCAGCACGTCCAGACCGCTTTGACCGCGTCGACGTAGTCCTCCAGCCAGGGGCCGGGGGCATGCCACGGCAGGCCGTACCGGCGTTCGATGTGACCTTTCACCTGGGTGCCGAGACCGAGCCGGAACCGACCCTGCGACGCCCGCTGGAGTGTCCACGCCGTCATCGCGGTGACCGTGGGTGAACGGGGAAACGCGATCGCGACCGCGGTCGTCAGATCGATGCGTTCGGTGGTGGTGGCAGCCATCGCCATCGCGACGAACGGGTCTTCCTTCGTCTCGGTGAGCACGATGCCGTCGAAGCCGAGCTCTTCGACGACGGCAGCGTCGACGTGGAACCGGGTCATGTCGACCGGCTTCTCGGTCTCGCGGATGCCCGGGTCCACCTTGCCGAGTGGGAGGTGCGTTTCGACCTGCATGGGTGGACGGTACCGCGGCCGGCGATACGGCTTCGGACCGTGGCCGCGTCCGATCAGGTCAAACGTCGGCGGAGTTCGACGTACACCTCGCCGCCGACCAGTGCCGTCAGTTCGCCCGCCATCGAGTCGACCACCGACTCGTCACCGCAGTACGCCTCGGCGCCCTCGTCCCGTTCGGTGCAGCACCACGCCATCGTCTCGCCGAAGCCACCCCAGTCGGCGCGACTCCAACGGCGGACCGTGGCGATCTCGCGGTCGGGGCCGTCCTCCTCCCAGTCGACACGGATCGGGAGCTGCCAGCAGACCGACGGCTTCCACTCGACCGGTGACTCGTCGGCGGCGAGGGCACCGACGTGCAACGCACACCCTGCACCGCCGGCGAATCCCGGTCGGTTCAGGAAGACGCACGCGTCGTCGACGACGCGGGTGTGGTTGCGGTGCGCGTCGGTGAAGATCGCTGCGGGGCCGTGCTCGACGAACTCTCGGCGGTACTGCCACTGCTCGTCGGTGAGCACGGATGCGAACGCGGCGACGTTGAGTGCCTCGGCGCGACCGTCGGCGCCGTCGCCGAGGTGGGCGCCGAACGAGCAGCAGCCCTGTTGGAGTTCGGTGGCGTCCTCGGCCAGGATGCCGCGGCAGCCCGACCCGAAGATGCACGTCCAGTTCGACGTGAGGAACTCCCGGTCGAAGCGCCAGGTGACGTCGCCGTCGGGGATCTCGATCGGTGCCTCGCTCACGGGGTGCGACGGTATCGGACGGTCCGAGCCGATGATGCCGTGGCGCCTGTGGGATGCTCCCGACGTGAGGTCGGAGGAGATCGACGACGGGTGGTTGACCGATGCGCTGCAATCCGGGCTCGGGGTGACGGCGAAGGTCGTCGGTCACGAGGCGACGACGATCGGCACCGGTCAGGTCGGCGAGAACGTCCGGTTCCGGCTCCGTTGGGACCAGGCGGGCGAGCACCTGCCCGCCACGGTGGTGGGCAAGTTCCCGTCTGCCAGCGAGGTGAGCCGCGCCGCCGCGGTGGCGATGAGCACCTACGTGAAGGAGGTCGGGTTCTATCGAGACCTTCGACCGCAGGTCGGCATTCGAACGCCGTTCGTCTCCGCGATCGAGTGGGACCCGTCCACGCACGATTTCGCCCTGCTGATGGAGGACATCGCT
>CAXAWD010000411.1:0-3948 GCA_963972325.1 uncultured Acidimicrobiaceae bacterium | reverse complement strand
GGCGGTTTCCGCAACCGTGACACCGTCAGTTGGTTCGCCGACTACGCCGCGCTGATGGCGCAGGAGTTCGGCGACCGGGTCACCATGTGGTCGACCTTCAACGAGCCGTGGTGCTACGCCTACCTCGGGCATGCAGCGGGGGTGCACGCCCCCGGCCTTCGCGACGCCTGGTCGGCGGTCACCGTGGCGCACCACCAGTTGCTCGCCCACGGCCTCGCCGTCCAGGCCATGCGGGCCGAACGCAACGGCCTCGCGCTCGGCATCGTCATCAACCCGTCCAACATCGTCGCAGAGGGCTCACCGACGGCCGACGACGACGAGATGCGGACGATCGACGGCATCCACAACCGGTGGTGGTTCGACGCCACGCTCACCGGCGAGTACCCGGCCGACGTGATCGAGCGGTACGGCCCGCTCGCCGAAGCGGTGCAACCCGGCGACAACGAGACGATCGCCCAACCCCTCGACTGGATGGGCATCAACTACTACTTCGACATCCTGGTTCGGCAGGCCGACGACCCGACGGCCGATTGGCCGCAGTACCCCACGGTCACCGGCACCACCGAGTCGCCGACGCGGCCGGTCCACACCGACATGGGGTGGCCGATCACACCCGACGGGTTCACCGAGCTGCTCGTCCGGTTGCATCGCGACTACCCGAACCTGCCGCCGCTCTACATCACCGAGAACGGGGTCGCGTACGACGACCCGGTCGTCGACGGCCGGTGCCACGACGTGCGCCGGATCGACTACCTCGACCGGCATCTCCGGGCCACGCTCGACGCAATCGACGCCGGCGTCGACATCCGCGGGTACTACCAGTGGTCGCTCCTCGACAACTTCGAGTGGGCGCTCGGCTACGACAAACGGTTCGGCATCGTGCACGTCGACTTCGACACGCTCGAACGAACCCCGCGCGACAGCGCGTACTGGTACCGCGATGTGATCCGCGACCACGGCCTGCCGACGTACACCGGCTGAGCGTTGTCGGCGACCCGGCGTATCCGGGCGGTGGTTCAGCTGACGCCGAGCAGGTCGACGACGAAGATCAGCGTCTCGTTGGGGGCGATGACCCCGCCGGCCCCCTGCGCGCCGTAGCCGAGCTGCGGCGGGATGTGCAGTGTGCGGCGTCCGCCGACCTTCATGCCCGCGACGCCCTGGTCCCAGCCCTTGATGACCTGGCCGGCGCCGAGGCCGAACCGGAACGGCTCCATCCGGTCCCACGAAGCATCGAACTGCTGCCCGGTCGACCACGACACGCCGACGTAGTGCACGGTGACGTCCTGGCCGGAGGCGGCTTCGTCGCCCTCGCCGACGACGTCGTCGGTGATCACCAGTTCGCTCGGGGGCGCGGTGTCGGGCACGGTCACGTCAGGCTTGCGCATGGCGGCCACCGTAGCGTCGACCGGCGGGATCGACTCAGCCGATCGCGTCAGCCAGACCTTCGGGGTCGGCCACGCTCACCCACAGCGCCGAGTGCGGCTTGAACCCGATCACCTTCGGCACCCGGTCGATGAACTCGATGCACAGCCCCCGACGATGGTTGGTGCCGAAGGTGAGCCCGTCGTCGGCGAAGCTGAGCCGCAAGCCGACCGCCGTGTACCACCGGTGTGGGCCGGTGACCTGGGTGTGGTGGACGTTGTCGAGCGTGGTGACCACACGCACCCGACCGAACGTGGCTCGCAGCGAACCATCGTCGCCGACGTACACCCCGTCGTCGTCGAGGCCGAGCAGCGTGAACATCGGCGTCCAGCGGCGATCGAGTTCGTACGGGAAGAATCGTTCGGTCACATCGTCTCGATGATCGCCCGGAGTTCGGGCCAGGCAGCGGCGAACCCGGCGTGCAGCTCGCGCTCCTCGACCTCGTCGGGCGTGTCCCACGCCACCGCGTCGGTCTCGAAGTTGATCGACGCGCCGAACTCGCCCGGCACCTCGACGACGAAGGTGGTGTACGACCAGTCGGTGGCCGGAGCGAACACGGTGCTGCCGACGACCGAGTAGTCGGGCGGGATCGCGCCGACTTCCTCGGACGCTTCACGCAGCGCCCCCTCGAGCGGCGTCTCACCCTCGTCGAGCGCACCGCCGGCACACGACCAGGTGCCGCCCTCGTGGGCGAACGCCGACCGCTTCTGCAGCATCACCCGAGGGCCGTCGGGGAACCGCACGACGAACACCACGCCGGCGGCGCCGAACACGCCCCAGCGCACGTGTCCGTCGGAACACTGCATGAATCCGTCACCGGTACGTCGCATGTCAGAGCTCCCAGAGTTGACGGGCGGCCACGATCGTGGGCATCCCGACCTCACCCGTCGACGCGGGCTCGGGTCGGTAGGCGCCGCCGACCAACGCGCTCAACGTGGCACCCACGCTGTAGGTCAACGACGACAGGTCGTACCCGCCCTCGAGCACCACGAGCAAGCGCCGGGCCGGCACCAACGGCTGGAGCCGGCGGGGGAAGGCGGCGGAGGCGGCGGGGGGCAGCCCGATGCCTGCGAGCGGGTCGTTGCGGTGGCCGTCGTAGCCGGCCGAGATGAACAACCAGTCGGGCTCGAAGCGCTCGATCCGGGGGATGATCACCTGGTCGAACGCGGCCCGATACGTGTCACCGGCGGTGCCGGCCGGGAACGGCAGATTCAGGTTGGTGCCGGCGCCGTCGCCGTCACCGGTCTCGCGCAGTAACCCGGTGCCCGGGTAGAGCGGCGACTCGTGGGTGGACACGTACAGCACGTTGGGGTCGCCGCAGGAGATGGCCTGTGTGCCGTTGCCGTGGTGCACGACCCAGTCGACGATCGCGACCTTCTCGCCCTTCGACGCGAGCCGCGCCGCCCCGACCGCGGCGTTGTTGAACAGGCAGAACCCCATCGCACGGTCGCGAACCGCGTGGTGCCCGGGCGGACGTCCGGCGGCGAACGCCACGTCGCACTCGCCCGCACGTAGCGCGTCGATCCCGCCGAGCACGGCGCCGGCGGTGCGCCTGGCGGTGTTCCACGAACCGAACGACGCCATCGTGTCGGGGTCGAGGTTGCCGCCACCTGCCGCGCAGAACTCCTGGATCGCCGTCACGTACGACGGTGCGTGGACGAGTTCGAGATCGGTGACCGAGGCCAGCTCCGGCGCCCGCCACTCGGTGGCGTCGTCGAGCCCGCCCTCATGGATCCCGGCGAGCGCGGCATCGAGACGACCACGGTGCTCGGGATGCCACTCCGGCGTCTCGTGCTGGTCGTGCTCGGCGCCCGTGTAGACGATGAGGGGAACGCTCACGCCACCAGCCTGGCACGACGAACGCCGATCCCCACACACGAGCCCGGGCGATCGCGGAACGGGGCTACGGTCGACCCATGGGGAGACTCGACGATCTCGACCTGACCGCGTCGTTGTCGAAGGACGACTACGAGACCCGGCTCGCCGCCGCTCAGCGTCGCCTGCTGGCGCTGCGTCTCGATCTCGGTGGCCACCTCGAGAACCCGGCGATCGGTCCCGGCGTGCTGGTCGTGCTCGAGGGTTCCGACGCAGCCGGCAAGGGTGGCGCGATCAAGCGGGTCGTCGAGCCGCTCGATCCACGGCACTACCGCGTGTCGACCTTCGCCAAGCCGACGTTCGACGAGAAGCGCAAGCACTTTCTCTGGCGCTTCTGGTCCGACATCCCGGGGCTCGGTGGTTTCGCACTCTTCGACCGCAGTTGGTACGGCCGGGTGTTGGTCGAACGTGTGGAGGGGTACGCGACCGTCGACCAGTGGCAGCGCGCCTACGACGAGATCGTGCAGTTCGAACGCAGCCTGACGTTGGAGGGTCTGATCATCATCAAGTTCTGGATGCAGATCAGCCCCGACGAGCAGTTGCGCAGGTTCGAGCGTCGACAACGCGACCCGCTCCGACGCTGGAAGCTCACCGACGAGGACTGGCGGAACCGCGACAAGATCGACGAGTACAACGCTGCGGTCGAGGACA
>CAXAWD010000410.1:0-3972 GCA_963972325.1 uncultured Acidimicrobiaceae bacterium | reverse complement strand
ACAAGCGCAGCCTGTTCCTGGTGCCGTGGGTCGCTCGCCCGGGTGGAGGCTTCGACCACTACTACATCGGCACCACCGACACCGACTTCGTCGACGACCTCGACCACCCGCAGACCAACGACGACGACCTCGACTACGTGTTGGCGGCGGTCAACCACCACCTGACCACCACGATCACCCGTGACGACGTCACCGGCGTATGGGCGGGCCTCCGCCCGTTGGTGAAGCAGGCGGCGTCGGGCCGCACCGCCGACCTGTCGCGACGACACGCGATCACGAGCAGCGCCTCCGGCGTGATCACGGTCACCGGCGGCAAGCTCACCACGTACCGAGAGATGGCCGAAGACACCGTCGACGCCGTGGTCGAACGACTCGACCGACGGGCGAAGTGCCGCACCGCACGGCTCCGTCTGACCGGCGCCGACGGCGACACGCCCACGGGCACCGACCCCCATCTGGCCGGTCGGTACGGCAGCGAAGCAGCCACCGTACGCAGCTTGATCGACGCCGACCCGGGCCTCGGCGAACCGCTCGTACCGGGGTTGCGGTACACGCGAGCCGAAGCCGTGTTCGCCGTGCGCCACGAGATGGCGACCACGCTCGTCGACGTGCTCACCCGCCGCACCCGCGCCCACCTGCAAGACCGGGCCGCCTGCCTCGACGCCGCCGCCGACGTGGCCGAACTCCTGGCGACCGAACTCGGCTGGGACGACGCCGAGCGCGACGCCCAGGTGGCCGCCTATCGACGGCTGTGCGACGACGAGTTCGCCGCCGCCACCCGACCCGACTCTCGCCATGCGGAGCTCCCATGACCACACCGACACCACCGATCGAACTCACCGGACACGCCGACCACTTCTCGGGCGACGCCGTCGAACTGTCCGAGGCGTTCGTCGAACGCCTCGGCGCGATCTGCGGCGTCGACACCACTCCTGCGACCACCGCCGAGGCCAGTCGCGACTGGTGGCCGGTCGCGCTGCACTGGTCCTTGGCCGGCGAAGTGCCCCGTCGTGCCGGGGCGGTCGTTCGTCCGACCACCACCGAGCAGGTGGCTGCGGTCGTCGGCGCGGCGAACGATGCCCGTGTGCCGGTCACGGCCGCCGGCGGACGCAGCGGCGTGTGCGGCGCGTCGGTGCCGGTGTTCGGCGGGGTCGTGCTCGACATGACGCAGATGAACCGGCTGGTCGGCGTCGACGAGGAGTCCGGCGTCGTCGAGGTCGAGTCGGGCATGTTCGGTCCCGACCTGGAACGAGCGCTCAACACGCACCACGCGCTCACCGTCGGCCACTTCCCGCAGAGCTTCGACATCGCCACGGTCGGTGGCTGGGTCGCGTGCCGTGGCGCCGGCCAGTACTCCACCCGCTACGGCAAGATCGAAGACATGGTCGTCGGGCTCGAGGTCGTACTCGCCGACGGCCGGGTCGTTCGCACCGGTGGCGCGCCCGCCGCAGCGGTCGGCCCCGATCTCGACCAGGTGTTCGTCGGATCCGAGGGCACGCTCGGGGTGATCACCCGGGTGTGGCTCCGGGCCCACCCGGTGGCGCCGGCGGTCCGCCGCGCCGCGTATCACCTCCCCACGCTGGACGCCGGGTTCGAGGCCTGCCGCCAGATCATCCGGCGCGGCGCAACACCCGCCGTGCTTCGCCTGTACGACGCGGTCGAGAGCGCCCGTGGTCGGGGCGGCGATGGCATCGAGTGCACGCTGCTCGTGCTCGACGAGGGCGACGAACTGATCGCCGACGCGACGATGGCGATCGTCGACGAGGTGTGCATCGCGGCCGGTCGGCCCGGCGACGAGCAGCTCGTCCGCGACTGGACCGCGCACCGCAACGACACCTCGGCGCTCCAGGGGCTCACCCGCAAGGGGTTCGCGGTCGACACGATGGAGATCGCCGCTCCGTGGAGCAGACTCGGCCGGGTGTACGACGCCGCGACCGCCGCGATCATGGAGGTGCCGCACGCGCTGGCAGCGAGCTGCCACCTCTCGCACAGCTACCTCGACGGCGCCTGCCTCTACTTCTCGTTCGCGGCACGGCCCCCGGCCGACGAGGTCGAGTCGACGTACCGGGCGATGTGGGATGCCGGCCAGCGGGCGGTGCTCGCCGCCGGCGGCAACCTGTCGCACCATCACGGCGTCGGCCTCAACCGGTCGCGGTTCGTGGCCGAGGCGCTGGGCCCGGCGTTCGACGTGCTCGTGGGTTTGAAGCGTTCGCTCGACCCCAACGGCATCCTCAACCCCGGCAAGCTCGGCCTGCCCTCACCGTTCGGAGACGCACCGTGGCCGTGATCGACCGCAGCCGCTGGGACTTCGACGCGCTGCGCGCCGGCGGGATGGTGGCGCTCGTGTTCGCCGTGCCGCTGTCGATCGGTGCGACCTGGGCCGCCGACAACGACGACTCGGCGCTGGCGCTGTGGTTGTCGGTGGGGGCCGTGCTGGGCTTCGTGCTCGGCGCCGGGTGCGCGGCGTGGGTGCAGCGGTGCGAGTTGCCGCTCAAGCACGGCCTCGCCACGGCGATCGGCACGTACGCGATCGCACAGGCGGTGTTCATCGTGGTCAAGCTCGTGCGCGGCAACGAGGTCAACTGGTTCGCGGCGCTGTTCAACCTGTCGGTCATGGCCGGAGCCGGGTTGATCGGCGGCCTGCTCGGCAAACGACTCAGCGACCGCGGGTTCCACCCGTCGAGCTCGGAGGGAGCCTCATGATCCTGGTCATCGACGTCGGCACCACCGGCTTGCGGGTCGCCTTGGTGCGCCCCGACGGCTCGCTCGATCACGTCGAGTACCGGGCCTCCGCTCCCGATTCACCGTTCCCCGGCATGGTCGAGTTCGACGCCGCCGAGATGGCCCGATTGGTGCTCGACGCGGCCGCCGCGGCGATCGCCACCACCGACGAGCCGATCACCGCCGTCGGTGTTGCGGCACAGCGTGCCAGCACCGTCGTGTGGGATCGGGCCACCGGCGAGCCGATCGGGCCGGCGTTGGGCTGGCAGGACCTGCGCACGATCGGCGAATGCCTCACCGCCAGAGCCGAGCACGACCTGGCGCTCGCTCCCAACCAGTCGGCGACGAAGGTCGGCTGGTTGCTCGCCAATCATGCAGCCGACCGCGACCACGGCGACCTGTGTTTCGGCACGGTCGACACGTGGGTGGCGTGGACGCTGACGGGTGGCGCTTCGCACGTGACCGATCACACCGACGCGGCGGTGACCGGGCTGTACTCGTTCGAGCGGCAGGGATGGGACCACGAGGTCTGTCGAGTGCTCGGGGTCGACCCGGCCATGCTGCCCGACATCGTCGATTCGACGGGCGTGATCGCCCCGGCCACGGCGATCGCGGGCGCTCCCCCGCTCGCCGCACTGGTCGGCGACCAGCAGGCGTCGATGGTCGGCCAAGGATGCATCGAACCGGGCCGCGCCAAGATCACGTTCGGCACCGGCGGCATGCTCGACGTGTGCATCGGCGAGGTCGCCCCACCTGCCGGCCGCCGCTCCGACAACGGTACGTTCCCGATCATCGCCTGGTCCGACGGGGGTCGGAAGGTGTGGGGTGTCGAGGCGATCATGCTCTCGGCGGGCACCAACGTCGACTGGCTCTGCGACGACATGGGTCTGATCGACACACCGGCCGACAGCCACACGGTGGCGTGCGGGTGCGCGAGCACCGAGGGCGTCGTCTACGTGCCGGCGCTGCTCGGCCTGGGCACGCCGAGTTGGGACTACGGCGCCCGCGGCACCCTGTTGGGCCTGACACGCGGTACCGAGCGACCGCACGTGGTCCGTGCGGTGCTGGAAGGTGTCGCCCACCGTGGAGCCGACATGGTCATCGCGGCCGAGGCCGATACGGGCCTGACGATCCCGACGCTGCGGATCGACGGCGGCATGAGCCAGAACCCGACGTTCGTCCAAGCCCTCGCCGACGCCTCGGGCAAACCGGTCGAGGTGTCACCGATCGTCGAGTCGACCACGTTGGGCG
>CAXAWD010000409.1:0-3974 GCA_963972325.1 uncultured Acidimicrobiaceae bacterium | reverse complement strand
ATCACGCCCATGCCACCCATCCACTGGGTGATCGCCCGCCAGAACAGGATGCCCCGAGCCCTCGATCGGCTGCAGCACGGTCGCCCCGGTCGTGGTGAAACCCGAGATCGACTCGAACATCGCATCGTCGAACGCCTCGATCGTGCCGGTCAACACGTACGGCAACGCGCCGACGATCGTCAGCAGCACCCAGGCCAGCGTCACGGTGACGAACACATCGAGAATGCGGATCTGGCGCGGCAGTGCGGTGCGCTGCCACAGCACCAGCCCGACGAGCGCCACCACGAGACCGAGGGCGACGAGCGTCAGCACGTCGGGGCCGCCGTACATCCATCCGATCAGTCCGGACGCGACGATCGCCCCGCCGGTGACCGACAGAGTGAGTCCGAGCACGTGCCACAGCAACGACTCGGTGTCGTTCTCCCACCGTTCGCCGAGCTCGTTGAGCGTCGAGCGCGCCCGTTTCACGGGTTGAACACCCGACGGATCTCGTCGAGCGCCGCCGGTCGGGCGAACAGCACGACGCTCTCGCCCGCACTGAGACAGGTGTCGCCCCGCACGATCTCGCTGCCGCCGTCGGCGTGCACGACCGCACCGAGCAGCACCGACCGCGGCAGGTGCAGGTCGCGCACGACGGCGCCGTCGGCCGGGCTGCCGGGCGAGATGACGAACTCGTCGACCTCGACGTCGCTCTCGAGGAACGTCGCCACCGACGACGTGCCCCCGCGCAACTGACGCAGCACGGCGTTGGCCGATGCCGTGCGCGGGCTGAGCGCGGCGTCGATGCCGAACTGCCGTACGAGCGGGAGCAGGGCGAGCCGGTGCAGCACCGCGACCGTGAACGCCTCGCCCTCGGCCGCCGCGAACGCGCAGGCGAGCACGTTGGCGGTGTCTTCGCCGGTGGCGGCGATCACGACGTCGACCGTGGCGACCGCTTCCTCGGTCAGCAGGTTGGTGTCGGTGATGTCGCCGTGCACGACGGTGACCTTGTGCAGACGTTCGGCGAGCGCGGTGGCGCGATCGAGGTCGCGTTCGACGAGCGTCACCTCGGCGCTGTGAACCAGGTGTTCGGCCACGCGCGCCCCGACCGAGCCGCCGCCGAGCACCATCACGCGTCGCACCCGACGCCCGACCGCGTCGAGGGCCTCGAGCACCGTCTGCTGCTGGTCGACGTCGGCGAGCACGCGCACGTGGTCACCGGCCCTCACCTCCAGGTCGCCGCGCGGGATGATCGTCGCGCCGTCGCGGGTCACCGCGCCGAACAGGAACCGCCAGTGGTCGACCGACGAGATGCTCGCGAGAGTCTGCGACACCATCGGTGACTCGGCCCCGACGACGACACCGAGGACCACCAGGTTGCCGTTGGCCATCGGGTACACCTCGTCGGCACCCGACACGCTGACGAGGCGGAGGATCTCCTCGGCGGTGTCGGCATCGGGGTCGATGATGAGATCGGCGTCGAGCAGATCGCGCAGCTCGGCACCGTCGGGCCCGCGCAATTCGTCGGTCTGGAGCCGCACCACGGTTTGCTTGGCCCCCACCTGCTTCGACAGCGCGGCCGCGATCAGGTTGACCTCGTCGTCCTGGGTGACACCGGCCAGCAGGTCGGCACGCTCGATCCGAGCGGCGCGCAACACCGATGGGTGGGTACCGCTGCCGACCACGGTCTGCACGTCGAGTTCGTCGCCGAGCGCACGGGCGATCACCTCGTTCTGTTCGATCACCACCACGTCGTGGTTCTCCGCGCCGAGGCGCTCCGCGAGGTACCACCCGACTTCTCCGGCTCCGACGATCACGACATGCACAGACGACCAGCTTGCCCGATCAGGAGCGAGCCCACACCCTTTCGTCGGCGGCGACCGACCGGCTCAGCTGTCGATCGTGTCGAGGACCGTGGCCAACAGTGCGGCCGGAGCCAGACGCAGGGCCTCGACGGCCTCGTCGTCACCGAGCCGGTCGCAGGCATTGACCGCCCGCCCGACGAACTCCCTGGCCGCCACGATCGTGCTCTCGATACCCGAACCGGACCGCACGATGGTGAGCGCCTGGTCGCGTTGCGCGTCGGTGAGCGGTTGGCCGAGCAGGGCGCTCAACTCGTCGGCGCCGGCACCGCCGGCGGCCAGCGTGCGGAGCACCGGCAGCGTGTACACGCCTTCGACGATGTCGTGGCCGGCCGGCTTGCCGAGCTGTTCGGCGGTGGCCGTGAGGTCGAGCACGTCATCGACGATCTGGAACACCATGCCGTACGCGTTGCCGTAGTCGGTGAGCGCGTCGATGGTGGCGCGGTCATGTCCGGCGACGATGCCGCCGATGCGCGCCGCCGTGCCGTACAGCGACGCCGTCTTGCCGTGGATCGACGCCAGGTAGCTCGACTCGGGACGCCCGGTGTCGTACGTGTGGCGGAGTTCTTCGATCTGGCCTTCGCACAGCCAGCCGATCGTGCGGGCCAGCAACCCGGCGACCTCGGTGCCGAGCGACGCGGCGATCTCGGACGCCCGCGACAGCAGGAAATCACCCGCGAGGATCGCCTGGAGGTTGCCCCAGCGGGCGTTGACCGTGTCGACCCCGCGACGCGTCTCGGCTTCGTCCATGACGTCGTCGTGGTACAGCGACCCGAGGTGCACCAACTCGCAGGCCACCCCACCCTGGATGACGTCGTCGATCACCGTCGGACCGGCGATCCGGCCGGCGACGACGGACAGCACGGGTCGAAGTCGTTTGCCGCCGGCCACGATGAGATGCGACGCGATCTCGGTGAGATAGTCGTCGGAGGTCACCACGGCGGCGCGCATCGCTGCTTCGATTCGCTCGCGATCGCGATCCATGCCGGGCATGGACAACAACGGAGACGTCACGGGGGCGTCGGGCACCTCAGCAGGCTAGGCGTTCTCCGGACCCCGGGGAAACCTCAGGCGATTCGACATCGTCATTCATCCCGGTCGTCGCGGCTGCCGATGTTGCAGTTGGGCGAAGACGCCAGGGCAGGTCGATGACCTCCCGATAGAGTGAACACACGTATTCGCCATCTGAAGGAAGGGCGACACATGTTCGAACGTTTCACCGACCGGGCTCGCCGGGTCGTGGTCCTCGCTCAAGAGGAAGCGCGCCTGCTGAACCACAGCTACATCGGTACCGAGCACATCCTGCTCGGGCTGATCCACGAGGGCGAAGGGGTCGCTGCGAAGGCGCTCGAGTCGCTCTCGATTTCACTCGAGGCCGTCCGCAACCAGGTCGAAGAGATCATCGGTCAGGGTGGCTCGTCGCCGTCGGGCCACATCCCGTTCACGCCGCGCGCCAAGAAGGTGCTCGAGCTGTCGCTGCGCGAAGCACTCCAGCTCGGCCACAACTACATCGGCACCGAGCACATCCTGCTCGGCCTCATCCGCGAGGGTGAGGGCGTCGCCGCACAGGTGCTCGTCAAGCTCGGCGCCGACCTCAGTCGGGTCCGCCAGCAGGTCATCCAGTTGCTGTCCGGCTACCAGGGTCCTGCCGGTGGCGGCAGCGAGTCGGGTCCCGGCAGCCGCAGTGGCGCCGAGGCCGGTCCGGCCGCGGCGGGCGTCGGTTCCAAGGGTGGCGACGACGAGAAGAGCAGCCAGATCCTCGACCAGTTCGGTCGCAACCTGACGCAGATGGCGCGCGAACACAAGCTCGACCCGGTCATCGGCCGCACCCGCGAGCTCGAGCGGGTCATGCAGATCCTGTCGCGGCGCACCAAGAACAACCCGGTGCTCGTCGGAGAGCCGGGCGTCGGCAAGACGGCCATCGTCGAGGGCCTCGCCCAGATGATCGTCAACGACGACGTTCCCGACACGCTGCACGACAAGCAGCTGTACACGCTCGACCTCGGCGCACTCGTCGCCGGGTCCCGCTACCGCGGCGACTTCGAGGAGCGCCTCAAGAAGGTGCTCAAGGAGATCAAGACCCGCGGCGACATCATCTTGTTCATCGACGAGCTCCACACCCTCGTGGGTGCC
>CAXAWD010000408.1:0-3979 GCA_963972325.1 uncultured Acidimicrobiaceae bacterium | reverse complement strand
GTGCCATCTTCGCGTTGGAGGTGCCGTATCGCGACGACATGGCCCGCCGCATGCTGCTGCCCGCCCTCGTCGCGAGCGCCACCGGGTACCTGACGTTCGTCACGCTGGCCGACACCACGCCGTTGCTCGCCGTCAGCCAGTTCAGCATTCCGCCGTTCGAGCTGATCGATCTGCTGGGCGCGTTGCTCGTGGGCGCGACCTGCGCGGTCGGTGCCCGGTCGTTCGCCAAGCTGATGCGCATCGCCAAGGGGTTCTCGCTGCGGGCGATGCCGGTTCGGCTCGTCGTGAGCTCGGTCTCGCTCGTCGGTCTGTTCGTCCTGTCCCGCGAGCTCACCGGGCTGTCGCTCAGCATCGGAACCGGCTACGAGGTGTTCCGCGACTGGCTGTTCGTCGAGTCCGACATCTCGATCCAGCTGCTCGTGGCGGTGTTCTTCATCCGCTGTCTCGCCGCGGCGATGACCACCGCAGGCGGCGGTGTCGGGGGCAACTTCGTTCCGCTCGTCGTGGGCGGCGGCATCGTCGGCCGCGGCGTGGCCGAACTGATCCACCCCGACCGTGCGTCGCTCTACACGCTGCTCGGGATCGCCGCGTTCCTGGGCGCCGGCTACCGCGTGCCGCTGGCCGCCGTCATGTTCGTCGCGGAAACCACGGGCAAGCCGAACTTCGTCGTGCCGGCGCTGTTCGCCGCGGTCGCGGCCGAGCTGGTGATGGGCGAGCAGTCGATCACGGCGTTCCAACGTCGCCCCGGCACCGACTGACTGCAAGGATCGGTCCCATGGCCGACACCACCGCGGATACTGCCGTCACCACCGTCACGTCCGAGCTGCAGGGCACCGTCGTCTCGATCGAGGTGGACCTCGGGAGCGCAGTAGTCGCCGGAGCGACGCTCGCCCTCGTCGAATCGATGAAGCTCCACCACGACGTGATCGCCCCGACCGCCGGGGTCGTCCGGTCGATCGCCGTCGAGGTCGGGGGCACCGTGCATCCCGGCGACGACATGTTCGGGCTGGGGCCGGGCGGCGACACGTCCGATGCCTCCGCAGCAGCCGTCGACGCCGGCCCGAAGGGGCTCGAGCGCAAGGACCTCTCCGACGTGATCGCGCGGCGTGCGCTCGGCACCGACGAGGCCCGGCCCGACGCGGTCGAACGTCGTCGTGCCCGGCGCCGCCGCACCGCGCGCGAGAACGTGGCCGACCTGGTCGACGAGGGCTCGTTCGTGGAGTACGGCCCGCTCGTGGTCGCGGCCCAGTCGAAGCGCCGCACGCACGACGACCTGATCACCCGCACACCCGCCGACGGCATGATCGGCGGCATCGGCACGGTCAACGGCGACCGCTTCACCGGGCGGTCGGCCAAGGCGATCGCGGTCTCGTACGACTACACCGTGATGGCCGGCACCCAGGGGCACCGCAACCATCGTAAGAAAGACCGGCTGTTCGAGGTGGCCGAGCAGCTACGGCTCCCGATCGTGTTCTTCACCGAAGGCGGCGGCGGGCGCCCGGGCGACACCGACACCGGGGGAGTGACCGGGCTTGACTGCCTCGCGTTCCTCTGGTTCGCCCAGCTCTCCGGCACCGTGCCGCTGGTCGGGGTCAACGCCGGCTACTGCTTCGCCGGCAACGCGGCGATCCTCGGCTGTTGCGACGTGGTGATCGCCACCGAGGACTCAAACATCGGCATGGGTGGCCCGGCGATGATCGAGGGCGGCGGGCTCGGCGTGTACGAACCGACCGAGGTCGGGCCGATGTCGGTGCAGCGCTCCAGCGGAGTCGTCGACCTCGTCGCCCGTGACGAAGCGCACGCCACGGCGCTCGCCAAGCAGTACCTGTCGTACTTCCAAGGCCCGGTCGACGACTGGACGTGCGTCGACCAGACCGAACTGCGCGACGTGGTGCCGGTCGATCGGCTCCGCAGCTACGACGTGCACGAGGCGATCGAGCGGATGTTCGACGACGGGTCGGTGCTCGAACTACGACGCGAGTTCGGCGTCGGGATGATCACGGCACTCGCCCGCGTCGAGGGGCGCCCGGTCGGAGTGATCGCCAACAACCCGGCGCACCTCGCCGGTGCGATCGACAGCGACGGCGCCGACAAGGCCGCCCGGTTCATGCAGCTCTGTGACGCCCACGGTCTCCCGATCGTCACGCTCGTCGACACGCCGGGGATGATGGTCGGCCCCGACGTCGAGGCGACCGCGCTGGTTCGACACTGCAGCCGGCTCTTCGTGACCGGCGCCAACGTGAGCGTGCCGATGGTGTCGCTGGTGCTGCGCAAGTCGTACGGCCTCGGCGCCCAGGCGATGATGGGCGGGTCGACCAAGGCACCGCTCGCGTGTGTGGCGTGGCCGACCGGCGAGTTCGGCGGCATGGGGCTCGAGGGTGCGGTGCGCCTGGGTTATCGCAAAGAGCTCGACGCCTGCGAGACCGATGCCGAACGCGACGCGCTGTTCCAGGAGCTGGTCGACAAGCTGTACGAGCACGGCAAGGCGTTGAGCATCGCCGAGTACTTCGAGATCGACGACGTGATCGATCCGGCCGAGAGCCGCCGCTGGATCACGACGTTGCTCGAATCGGCACCGCCGCGCCCCGACGACGTGCATCCCCGCCCGAACATCGACACGTGGTGACCGGGGTGCAGGACGCTTCAACGGCGAGCGGACGGTGGGAGCCGGGTACGACGATCGTGCGACGCGAGGTGCTCGGCCTCGACCCGTTCCCAGGTGGCGACGACCACGCTCGCGCTCCGTGGGTCGGCGATGTCTGGATGGAGATGCCGGTTCGCGTCGTCGAGGACTCCGACGACGCGCTCGTGGTCTATGTCGAGTCGGGTGCGCCGTTCACGTTTCCGGACGGGGTCTGGCCGACGGCCGATGGTCGGCACCCGTGGTCCGGTCGATCCGGCTGGCACGGTCACGGCTGCCTGATGGTTCAGCGACCGGGTGACCACCACGCGATCTGGCACTTCTGGACCGGGCCCGAGCGGGCCTTCGCCTGCTGGTACGTCAACCTCCAGACCGCGTTCCGACGCAGCGCCGATGCGATCGAGACCCAGGATCTCGAGCTCGATCTGGTCGTCGCTCCCGACGGTTCCTGGGAGATGAAGGACTGGGATCTGCTGGACCGCCGTGTGGCAGAGGGCCGCTTCACGGTCGACGTGGCCGTGGCCGTCCGGCGTCTGGGTGTTCGCCTCGGCCGCGAACTCGACGCCGGCCGCTTCTGGTGGGATCTCGACTGGCAGCACTGGACCCCCGACGATGCCGCCTGGGCCGCGACCTGCGTCGTCTGTGGCTCGCCGGCTGCCCAGGGGTGGGACACGGGATCCGGTCGCGTGCGCATGTGCGCCGCGTGCGCCACCGCCCACGACATCGGTTGCCCCTGAAACCGGAGACATCCGCTGCCCGAGTCATCGTCGCGCTCCTGACGTTGGCGTCGACGAGTGCCAACCACTCGTCAGTCAGACGTTGGCAACCTCACAGCACCGGGACTATGTGACACCGCATTTGGGCCGCGACGCATCGCCTGGAGTTCCCGAAGGTGCGGGTTACCGAGCGCGCGTTATGCGCAGAACATGTTGCGAAGAACTGCCGGGACTGTGCGGCTTTCGGGTCGGTATCCGCCGCGACGTTATGCGCACTCGGGCAAGCGATTCCCTTCTGCGTGAACACCGTGGTCGTCGGATGTCTGATGTGGACGTGTCCGTGGTGCCGACAGCCAGCGAGGTCGTGGCCGGCTGGTTCGATGAGCACGCGCGATCGCTGGCGTCGTACGTGGCTGGTCGTGTCGGGCCCGGGCTCGCTCGTGACATCATGTCGGACACGTTCCGGGTGGCGTGCGAACGGTTCGGGACTACGACGCGGCCCGTGGTGCGGAGCGGGCGTGGTTGTTCGGGACAGACAGGGGGATCGCTACGAACCTCATTCGCCATGATGGCGTCCCGTCTCGTGGTGTAGATGACCACGTGCGTTCCCCGGTTGCTGTTG
>CAXAWD010000407.1:0-3991 GCA_963972325.1 uncultured Acidimicrobiaceae bacterium | reverse complement strand
TGACGAGGGTCTCGACGTGGCCGACATCGGCGTGGACGCCGACGGCAACATCGACATCCGGTCTGCGCTCGACTCGGTCGACCCGGGCGACGACTCGTTCCGGACCGCGATGGAGTCGTGCCGCGAGATCCTGGGCGACGTCGGATTCGGTGGCGGTCGCACCGCCACGTTCGACGAGACGGAGTTGCAGGACGCCTACCTCGAGTTCTCCGAGTGCATCCGCGAACAAGGCTTCGAGGACGTGCCGGATCTGTCGTTCCAGGCACCCGGCGGCCGCCCCGGTGGCGGTGACGCTGCGGCCACACCCCCGGCCGACGGTTCGGTGCCCGAGCGGGGCCAAGGTCAGCGGGCGGAGAACTTCGGTGACCGGAGCTCACGCCTGGCCGAAGGTCTCGATCTCGACCCCGATGACCCGGCGGTGATCGCTGCGCTCGACGAGTGCTCGCCGATCATCGACAACGCGTTCGGAGGCCCCGGAGCTGCGGCCACAGCAGCCGAGGGCTGACCCGTGTCGGACCAGCTCACGAACGACACCGAACGGCTGACGCCGGCGATCGAACCGAACTCCTCGAACGGCGACGGCCGCCCACACGACCGGTCCGTCGACGAACGCCTGGCCGAGAAACGGCGTCGATGGCCGGCCCTCGTCGCCGGCGCCGTCATCGGCTGCGCCGCGACCGTCGGCGTCACGACGTGGAACGACTCGTCGGACGACGACCCGGCCGACGTCGTCGTCGCCGACGTCGAACTGACCACCGCCGAGGTCGAACTGCGCGACCTGATCGAGGAGGTCGAGTGGAGCGGCACCCTGGCCGCCGGAGCCGGCTCGACGGTCTCGGCACCGGCCGCCGGCACGATCACGGCCATCGCCGCACCCGGCGACACGATCGGACGCGGTGACGTGATCGCCCGAATCGACGAACGCCCGGTCGTCGCGCTGATCGGCTCCACCCCGATGTGGCGCGATCTCGACGTGGGCGACGAGGGCGACGACGTGCTCCAGCTCGAGATCAACCTGTCCGCCCTGGGGTTCGACCCCGACGGAGACGTCACCGTCGACGGCGTCTTCACGTCGGCGACGGCCACGATGGTCGACGCCTGGCAGGCATCGCTCGGCCTCGACGAGACCGGCGACGTCGGTCAGGGTGACGTCGTCGTCGTCGCCGGCGAGTCGGATGTGGTGACCACCGTTGCGGTGGGCACCTCGATCCAGGCCGGAGCCGAACTCGTCACACTCGAGACCCCGTCGGTGTCCCTCGACGTGATCGGCCGGGCCGATGACACCGACACGGCGGAGCCGATCGACTCGATCGCAGCGGTGGGCACGCCGGTCGACCACGGGACCGTGCTCTACACCTCCGGCGGCGTCGACACCGTGGCGGTGATCGACCTCACGCCCGAGACCACCGCCGTCCTCGACGCGATCGTCACCGGTGACGTCGAGGAGATCGAATCGGTGCTCGCGTTCATCGGCTTCGACCCGAACGGCGACATGACGATCGACGACGACGCCGATCTCGCCACGGCGGCCGCGGTGATCCGCTGGCAGGAATCCGTCGGGTTGCCGGCGACCGGCTCGATCGACGCCTCCGACTACGTGATCGTGCCGAGCGACCGGGAGTACGCGATCGGCGAGGTCGTCGCCGCCGTGGGTGACGACCTCGCGGAGGGCAGGCTGGTGCTCACCCTCGGCTCACCGACCCTGGCGCTGACCGCCGACGTCGCGATCAACGAGGTCGACGAGTTCGAGCTCGGCGACATCGTCGCGGTCGAACAGGTCGACGAGACCACGTTCACGGCGATCGTGACGGAGATCGCCGACACGACCACGACGACAGCCGACGGTGGCACACCGACGGTGCTGGTCACCTTCGAGGTCGTCGATCCGCCCGAGGAGTTCGTGAGCGGCACCGTCACCATCACCAGCGAGTCGAGCCGGATCGACGGTGCCACCGTCGTACCCACCCGGGCGCTGATCACGTTGCGTGAAGGAGGCTTCGCCGTGGAGCAGGCCGACGCCGACGGGTCGACGACGCTCGTGGGCGTCGAACTCGGCACGTTCGACGACGGCGTCGTCGAGATCGTCTCCGGCGACCTCGTTCCCGGCGACGTCGTGGTGGTGCCGTCGTGAGCGACGGCACCGTGGCCCGCCCGACCGCCGCGCTCGAACTGATCGACGTCACGAAGTCGTATCCCGGCCGTCCACCGGTGTACGCGCTCGATGGCGTGTCACTGCGTGTCGAACACGGCGAACTCCTCGCCATCGTCGGACCCTCCGGTTCCGGCAAGTCGACGATGCTCCACGTGATGGGCACGCTCGACCGTCCCACGTCGGGGATCGTGATGATCGACGGCATCGAAGCGTCGAAGCTCAGCGACCGCAAACTGTCCGCGGTGCGGGCGCGCCGCATCGGGTTCGTCTTCCAGCAGTTCTTTCTCCTGCCCGGCGCATCCGCGGTCGACAACGTCGCCAACGGTCTGCTCTACACGGGCGCACCGAAGCGGCAGCGACGACGCAAGGCCGTGGAAGCGCTCGACCGCGTCGGCCTCGGGCACCGCATCCACCACGTCCCCAACGAGATGTCGGGTGGTGAACGCCAACGTGTCGCGGTCGCCCGCGCCCTCGTCAACGACCCGTCGATCGTGCTCGCCGACGAACCGACCGGCAACCTCGACAGTCGTTCCAGCGAGGCGATCATGACCCTCCTCCACGAACTCCACGCCGACGGATCCACGATCCTCGTGATCACCCACGACCGCGACATCGCGGCCTCGCTGCCACGCCGTGTCGAGATGAGCGACGGCCACCTGCACGAGCACGAGGAGCGGCTCGACCACGGAGGAGCCAGGTCATGACCGCCACGATCACCGAGCCGACGCCCACCGACGCTGCCCCGCGCCGAACGCGACTCACTCCGAGTCGTCTCCGCATCGCCGACGTGTTCGGCGTCGCCTTCGAGGGCCTCCGCCACCGCAAGATGCGCACCGCGTTGTCGGCGCTCGGCATCACGATCGGCATCGCCGCGATGGTGGCGGTGCTCGGCCTCTCGGAATCCAGCCGCGCCGACCTCAACGCGCAGATCGAAGAACTCGGCACCAACCTGCTCACCGTCGAACCGGCGACCGGATTCGGGGCGGGTGACGGTGCGCTGCCCGAAGAGGCCGTCGCCAAGATCGGCCGAATCGGGCCGGTCGAGGTCGTCGCCGATGTGATCACGCTCGACGAGTTGCCGTTGCGCAACGACGTGATGAGCGACAACGAGACCAAGGGGCTCACCGCGGTCGCCGCCGACGTCGATGTGCTCGACACCCTGCGCGGCACGGTCGCCGTGGGCGCCTGGCTCGACGACGGGACCGCGGCCACCCCGTCGGTCGTGCTCGGCTCGGTCGCCGCCGAACGGCTCGCGATCGACGACGTCGACGACGGCCCGATGATCACGATCGGCGGCGAATGGTTCACGGTGATCGGCATGCTCGACCCCGTGCCGCTCAACGAGTCGCTCGACCGCTCGGTCTTCATCGGGAAGGACGCCGCCGCGACGGTGTTCGAGACCGAACTGAACCCGACGATCATCTACGTGCGCACCGACCCCGACCAGATCGAAGCCGTCCGCGCCGTGATGGCGTCGACCGCCGACCCGGAGAGTCCCGACGAGGTCTCGATCTCCCGTCCGACCGACGTGCTCGAGGCCCAGGACGCCGCCGACAACGCGTTCACCTCACTGTTCCTCGGTCTCGGCGCCGTCGCCCTGCTCGTCGGGGGCATCGGAATCGCCAACGTCATGGTCATCGCCGTGATCGAACGCCGCAACGAGATCGGCCTGCGACGGGCGATCGGCGCGACCCGAGCCCACATCCGACGCCAGTTCTTGACCGAGTCGCTCCTCCTGTCGAGCCTCGGCGGGGTTGCCGGTGTCTCGCTCGGCGCTGCCGTGACGGCGATGTACGCCGACGTCGAGGGATGGACGGTCGTGATTCCACCGATCGCGAT
>CAXAWD010000406.1:0-3995 GCA_963972325.1 uncultured Acidimicrobiaceae bacterium | reverse complement strand
GCTCCGACGTGCCGATGAGGATCACGCATGAAGATCCGAGCGACCGCCACGGAGATCCCACGCCACCGGTTCCCGGTCGACCCGTGGCGCCTGGTCGAGACCGAGCCCGACGACACCGACCTGGGGCTCACCGAAACGCTGTTCGCGATCGGTAACGGCTACCTCGGCATGCGGGCGAACCCGTCGGAGGGTCGCCAGGCCCATACCCACGGCACCTACATCAACGGGTTCCACGAGACGTGGGAGATCAAGCACGCCGAAGACGCGTTCGCGTTCGCGAAGACCGGCCAGACGATCGTCAACGTGCCCGACGCCAAGCTCCTGAAGATCTACGTCGACGACGAACCGCTGCTCCTCGACGAGGCCGATCTCAACGGCTACGAGCGCGTCGTCGACTTCCGCACCGGTGTCTCGCATCGTGAGCTCGTGTGGCGCACACCCGGGGGCAAGCGGGTGCGGGTGCGATCCGAACGCGTCGTCAGCCTCGAACACCGCCACCTCGCGGTGATGCACATGGAGGTGACGCTGCTCGACCAGTCGGCACCGATCGTGATCTCGTCGCAGCTCCTCAACCGACAGGACGGCGAAGACGAGTACCACGTCACCAGCGCATCCCTCGGAGAGGGCAAGGACCCTCGTCAGGCCCGCAAATTCGACCGACGCGTCCTCGTTCCGAAGCTGAGCGAGCACAGCGACCCCGACGACCCGTCGGGCGGGCAGATCACGCTCGGCTACCAGTGCGCGCAGAGTGGTATGACCATCGCCGCCGGCTACCGCCACGTGGTCAACACCGCCTGCGAGTACGACGTGGACACCAAGATCGACGACGACCTCGCGAAATCGGTCTTCACGTTCGACGCCCACGCCGGTCAGACCATCCATCTCACGAAGTTCGTCGTGTACCACACGTCGCGAGGCATCCCGACCCGCGAGCTCGCCGACCGTTGCACCCGCACACTCGACCGGGCACGCGGTGAAGGCCGCGACCGGATCTACGCCGACCAGCGGGCATGGCTCGACGAGTTCTGGGCGAGCAGCGACGTCGAGATCGGCGGCGATCCGGCGGCCCAGCAGGCGGTGCGCTGGAACCTCTTCCAGCTCGCGCAGGCATCCGCGCGCACCCACGAACAGGGCATCGCGGCCAAGGCGGTCACGGGCGGCGGCTACGACGGCCACTACTTCTGGGACACCGAGGTCTACGTTCTGCCCTTCCTCGCGTACACCAACCCCGAGGCCGCCCGGAAGCTGCTGCGGTTCCGGTTCCACATGCTCGACGCCGCTCGACGCCGCGCCGACGAACTCAGCCAACGCGGTGCCTTGTACCCGTGGCGGACCATCAACGGTGCGGAGGCGTCGGCCTACTACGCCGCCGGCACCGCCCAGTACCACATCAACGCGGCGGTCGTGTACGCCCTCGAGAAGTACCTGTACGCCAGCGGCGACGTCGACTTCCTCGCTCACGAGGGCGCCGAGATCCTCGTCGAGACCGCCCGGATGTACGAAGACCTCGGGTTCTACGCCACCAACGGCGCCGAGCACTTCCACATCCACGGCGTCACCGGACCCGACGAGTACACGACGGTCGTCAACGACAACCTCTACACCAACGTGATGGCTCGTTTCACGATGCGCTACGCGGCTCGTTCGCTGGCGTTCCTGCGCGAGTGGAACCCCGACGCCTACGCGGCGGTGGCCCGTCGTACCGGGCTCGTCGACGACGAGATCACGGCGTGGCACCGCGCGTGCGACGCCATGTTCATCCCGTACGACAGCGATCTCGGCATCCATCCGCAGGACGCCAGTTTCCTCGAGCGGGAACGCTGGGACTTCGCGGGGACGCCGCCGGAGCGCTACCCGTTGCTGCTCCACTTCCACCCGCTGGTGATCTACCGGCACCAGGTGCTCAAGCAGGCCGACGTGGTGCTCGCGATGTTCCTCCGGGGCGACCACTTCGACGTCGAGGAGAAGCGTCGCAACTTCGACTACTACGACCCGATCACCACCGGAGACTCCTCGTTGTCCGCGTGCGTGCAGTCGATCGTCGCGGCCGAGGTCGGCTACGACGACCTCGCGCTCGACTACTTCAACCAGTCGTTGTACCTCGACCTCGCCGACACCCACGGCAACACGTCCGACGGCACCCACATCGCGAACGCCGGCGGCGTGTGGGCCGGATTGGTGTACGGGTTCGCCGGCCTCGTCGACACCGGCGACCACCTCGAGTTCCGGCCGCGAATCCCGACCGACTGGACGTCGTTGACGTTCCCGCTGCGCCGCCACGGCAGCTCGCTGCGGGTGTCGATCGACCACGAACGTTCGACGGTCGAGGTGCTCGACGGGCCCCCGGTGCCGATCCGGATGACCGACGGCACGATGGTCAGGGTCGAGCCCGGGGCGACCGAACGGCTGCGCTGAGGCCTGGTTGGGTCGCGCCGGTTACCGACCGGTACGATCCTGGCCATGACCAATGCTCTGGGTTTCGACGGCAAGGTAGCGATCATCACCGGTTCGGGCGGCGGCCTGGGCCGTGAGCACGCGTTGATGATGGCGGCACGCGGCGCACTCGTGGTCGTCAACGACCTGGGTGGTGCCGTCGACGGCACCGGCAGCGACAAGGGCGCCGCCGAGCGCGTCGTCGACGAGATCAAGGCAGCCGGCGGCGAAGCCGTCGCCGACACCAACTCGGTCTCCACGGCCGAGGGCGGCCAGGCGATCGTGCAGACCGCGATCGACGCGTTCGGCCGGGTCGACATCGTCGTCAACAACGCGGGCATCCTGCGCGACAAGTCGTTCCACAACATGACACCCGAACTCTGGGCCCCGGTGATCGACGTACACCTCAACGGCGCCTACTTCGTCACCTCGGCCGCGTGGCCCTACATGCGTGAGCAGAACTACGGCCGCGTCGTCAGCACCGCGTCCGGTGCGGGCATCTTCGGCAACTTCGGCCAGGCCAACTACGGAGCCGCCAAGATGGCGCTCGTCGGGTTTTCGCGTGTGCTCGCGGTCGAAGGCGCATCGAAGAACATCAAGGCCAACGTCATCGCTCCGGTCGCCTACACCCGGATGACCGAAGACCTGCTCGGCCCGCTCGGTGAGAAAGTGCAGCCGCACTACGTGTCGCCGATCGTCACCTACCTCGCCCACGAATCCTGCGAGCCGACCGGCCGGATCTTCTCGGTCGCCGGTGGGCGTGTCGCCGAGATCTTCATCGGGGAAGGGCCCGGCTACACCGACGCCGAACTGTCGCCCGAGTCGATCGCCGAGAACTGGGATGCGGTCACGAACCAGGACGGCTACCAGGTGCCGACGCAGATGGCCGAGGAGATCGGCATGTACCTCGAGCACCTGTCCTGACGCCGGGTCTGGCATCATTACGCCATGGAGCATGAACAGACCTCGGGCGATGTCTCGGTCGAAAGCGGCACGTCCGGTCCCCCCTGGAAGCTGCTCGCCCTGTTGCTCGTCGTCGCCGGACTGGCCACGTTCTTCTTCCAGAACGGCCAGACGAGCGACGTGAACTTCCTCTGGCTCGACGGCAGTTGGCCGCAGTGGACCGTGATCGGCATCTCGGTCGTCGTCGGCATCGTGCTCGACCGTCTCGCCACGTGGCAGTGGCGCCGCGCCCGCAACCGTTGATCCGCGTCGACTCCACCGACGGCGTCAGCGTCGCCGTCCACGACCTCGGCGGCACCGCCGCGCTGCCGACACTGCTGGTGTCGCACGCGACCGGGTTCCACGCCCACTGTTACGTGCCGATCGCCGAGGCCCTCGCCGACCGGTTCCACTCGGTCGGCCTCGACTACCGCGGACACGGAGACACCACCGTCGATCCGGCGTGGGACATCGACTGGTCGGGGTTCGGTGACGACGCTGTCGCCGTGGCCCGTCGACTCGCGGCCGACGGGCCGATCACGGGGTTCGGCCACTCGATGGGTGCCGCGACCCTCTTGATGTGCGCCCACCGTGCCCCGACGCTGTTCGAGCGGCTGGTG
>CAXAWD010000405.1:0-3997 GCA_963972325.1 uncultured Acidimicrobiaceae bacterium | reverse complement strand
AGCGGGTGGTCGCTGCGGACGAACCGGCCGTCGGCGATGTCGATCGTCCACCACGACTGCCGGCCGGCGACGCGCATCACGCCGTCGGCGGCGGTCTCGACGTCGCGAGGCCGACACCGGCGATGACGGCCTCGGCGAGCCTCGGTGACGTCGGCCGGCATCGAGGCGAACTCGTCGCTGCACCGGATCTGCTCCGGGTCGACCACGACGACCACCCCGGCCGCGATCGACGAGTTGAGCAGGTGGACGACGCTGTCGGTGCCGGTGCGATCGATGCGCGTGGATGCGCGCACGACCACGTTGGGACCGCTCATCTGGATCGTGACGGCGTCGGATTCGTTGTCACGAGCGGAGATGACCTGGTCGGCGATGACCTGGTCGGAGATGAGCTCCAGGGAGCCGTGCCGGTCTGCCATGCGTGCCCTCCAAGTTCGTGCCGATGATGCTTCGGCGTTGCTTCGAGCTTGGAGAACCTCGGTAACGGAACGGTGACAGACCCGCGCGTGTTCGGTACCAACCGTCAGGCCAGGTTTTCGCCGCCGAAGATCTCGCTGACGCTCGTGTCGTCGAACACGGCGCTCAGGGCCTCGGCGATGATCTCGGCCACCGACAGCACCTCGATCTGCGGGAGTTGCTTCTCGGGCGGCAACGGCAGTGTGTTGGTGAGCACGATGCGCTCCAACGGTGCGTTCTTGAGCCGCTCGATCGCCGGGCCAGAGAGCACGCCGTGCGTGGCCATCGCCCACACCTCGGTGGCCCCGCGCTCGAGGAGGATCTCGGCCGCCGACACGATGGTGCCGCCGGTGTCGATCATGTCGTCGGTGAGGATGCAGAGTCGGCCCTCGACGTCGCCGATGACCTCTTTGGCCTCGACGACGTTGGCCTGGCCTTTCGGCCGGCGCTTGTAGATGAACGCGATGTCGGCGTCGCAGTCGTGGAGGTGTTGGGCCATCCGCTCGGCGACCTTGATGCGACCGGAGTCGGGTGACACGATCACCGGCGCATCGGGTGCCTGCGCCCGGATGTAGTTCTCGAGCACGGGGCCGGCGGTGAGGTGGTCGACCGGGCCTTCGAAGAAGCCCTGGATCTGACCGGAGTGGAGGTCGATCGAGATCATCCGCTTGGCGCCGGCCTCTTTGAACATGTCGGCGACGAGGCGGGCCGTGATCGGTTCGCGGCCCTCGGCCTTGCGGTCTTGGCGGGCGTAGCCGTAGAACGGGCAGACCGCCGTGATGCGCTTGGCCGACGCCCGGTAGGCGGCGTCGATCATGGTCAACTGCTCCATGATCGAGTCGTTGACCGAGTGGTTCCCGATGCCGTAGTGGCTCTGCATGATGAACACGTCGGAACCGCGGACGCTCTCGGCGAACCGGGGGCGGACCTCGCCGTTGGAGAACTCGACGATGTTCGCGTCGCCGACCGGCTGGGCCAGATGCTGTGCCACCTCCTGCGCCAACTCCGGATGGGTTCGGCCCGAATAGAGCGCGAGTTTCTTGGTGGTGACCTTTTCCATGAGGGGGCCCCTCCCCAGGGCGATGATCGGTCAGTCGGGAACGGGAGCAGTGTAGAACGCGCCGGTCGTCGAGCCGGAAACGACGTCGGCTCCGGCCGGCAGATGGGCGTAGGGACCCACCACGGCTCCGTCGCCGATCGTGGCCTCGACCCCGACGGTGTGGGCAACCGTGCAGTCGTCGCCCACCCGGCAGCTGTCGAGCCGAGTGTCGGGGCCCAGATCGGTACGGTCGCCGACGACCGTGTCGCCCTGCAGGATCGTGCCCGGGTAGATCGTGACGTCACGCCCCAGGCGAACCGAGACGTCGATGAACGTCTGGCGCGGGTCGAGCATGGTCACGCCGTTGAGCAACCAGCGCCGGTTGGTGCGGTTGCGCAGCTCGCGCTCGGCCAGCGCGAGCTGCCAGCGGTCGTTGACGCCCTGTGTCTCGGCCGGGGGCGCCTGCACGGCACCCACCCGATGACCCATGCCGGCGAGGCCGGCGATCACGTCGGTCAGGTAGAACTCGCCCTGGGCGTTGTCGGTGTTCAGGTTGCGCAACGCCGGCCCGAGCAGGTCGCGTCGGAACGCGTAGATGCTGGTGCAGACCTCGGTGACGTCGAGTTCGTCGGGTGACGCGTCGCGCTGCTCGACGATCCGCAATACCCGGCCGTCGGAGGCCCGGAGCACCCGGCCGTAGCCGGTCGGGTCGGGCATCACGCTGGTGAGCATCGTCGCCGCATTGGAGTTGGCGACGTGGGCGGCGACCAGTTCGTCGAGCGTGTCGGCCTCGAGCAACGGGGTGTCGCCGGGCAGGACGACGACGGTGGCGTCGTCGTCGTAGTCGTCGCCACCCAGTGCGGTCATGCCGATCGCCGCCGCGTCGCCGGTGCCGTTCTGCTCGACCTGTTCGGCGAAGACGACGTTCGCCCACTGCGGTGCCGAGGCCTGTACCCGTTTGGTGACCTGCTCGGCGCCGTGTCCGACGACGACCGCCGTGTGGGCCGGGGCGAGCCGCTCGAGCGCGTGGATGACGTGGAGCAGCATCGGCCGGCCACAGATGCGGTGGAGCGGCTTGGGCCGGTCGGACCGCATGCGGGTACCGGCACCGGCCGCGAGGATGATGGCGGACACGCTCATCGCAGCCTCGTGGCCGAGCTCGGGCGGACGTCGGCAGTGCGGGACATCATCGTTCCGGGGAGAGGATTCGAACCCCCATCGACGGCACCAAAAACCGCTGTCCTACCATTGAACGACCCCGGACGGTCAACCCCGTACGGTAGCGCCGGTGCAGCCCGGCGCCGACGTCCGTCGTCGGGTGTGCGGGTTGGCGCTCTGGCCGATAGCGTTGCGAGCCTTATGGGATCGCTCGTCAAGAAGCGCCGCAAACGCATGCGGAAGAAGAAGCACAAGAAGATGCTTCGCCGCACGCGTCACCAGCGTCGCAAATAACTTCATCCGTTCGGCCGTTGCGGCCATCCCGATCCCACGACTTCCTCCGGCGCCCGTGCCGCGGGTACGTCAGGTTCGTCGGGTCGTCGCAACCATGATCTCTGCGCCCTCGTTGCCCACGGCAGCGAGGGCGTTGCTGTGCTCGCCGTGCACGAACCAGGTCGCTCCGCTTCCCGCGAGCACGGGTTCCCGACCGCACGCGTCGCCGATCAGGTCGCGCCAGCGCGCCAGCCGAGGTTCGACCGCGATCGCGGCGGTCTCGAGATCGTTCGGCCCCGGCCCGGTCGGGCCACCCAACTCGTCCCACGCCCGGTAGACCGCCGGCGTGCTGACGTGGACCGGCGGGATCACGAGCGTCACCGTGCGGTCGACGTGGGGGAGCGGTTCGACGATCTCGCCGATGCCGCGCACGCGGGCCCGGCCTCCGGCGAGGCAGAACGCCACGTCGGCGCCGATCTCGCTCGCGCGGGCGAGGCCGTCGGCGTCGGCCGACCAGCCCGCCCAGCGCAGCGCTGCGGCGGCATCCGTCGACCCACCGCCGAGCCCGCCGCCGTGCGGGATGTGCTTGTGGATCGTGACCGCCGCCGACCGCCCGGCGCGCCGCAATGCCTCGGCGACCAGGTTGGAATCATCGGTCGGTACCCCCGCGGCGAAGCGGCCCTCGACTCGGATCGCGGTCGGTTCGGTCGTCTCGACGATGTGCAACTCGTCGGCGAGCGACAGGCTGACCATCTCGGCGTCGATCAGGTGGTAACCGTCGGAGCGGACGCCGGTGACGCGCAGCGACAGCGTCAGCTTGGCCGGCGCGACGATGTTCACGCCGTGATCGCCCCGGCGAGTCGGCACCAGGCGTCGAGGCCCAGTTCCTCCGGGCGCGCCTCGGGAGACACGTCGGCCGCCTCGAACTGCTCGGCTCCGATCCGGCCCCGGAGCGACTTGCGCAGCATCTTGCGGCGTTGGCCGAACGCCTCCTTCACCAGGGGGAACAGCACGTCCGGCGCGACGTCGGGCGGAGGCCGGCGATCGATCCGCACGAGTGCGGACTCGACGTTG
>CAXAWD010000404.1:0-4000 GCA_963972325.1 uncultured Acidimicrobiaceae bacterium | reverse complement strand
ACACAACTCGCGATGGGGGTCAGGGGTGGGTGGTGGTCAGAGCCTCGCACGCGTCGGCGACGATCGCGAGGGCGACGTCGGCCTGCTGTTCGGTGATCACCAGCGGGGGAGCGAAGCGGAAGCCGCGCTTGCCGCAGGTGAGCCCGAGGAGGCCACGCTCGAAGCAGGCCGCCTCGAGCGCCACGGCGGCGTCGTGATCGGGCAGGTCGAAGCCGACCATCAACCCACGCCCACGCACGCCGGTGATCAGCGGCTGACGCTCGGCCAGCTCACGCAACCCGGCGATCAGCTGCTCGCCCCGGGCTGCGGCATTGGCCATCAGCCCGTTCTCGACGAGGTCGATGGTGGCGAGCGCCGCCGCGCACGCCACCGGGTTGCCGCCGAACGTGGAGCCGTGCTTGCCGGGCGCCCACTCCATGATCGAACCGCGGGCGATGATCGCCGAGAGCGGCAGGCCGCTGGCGAGGCCCTTGCCGGCCGTGATGATGTCGGGCACGACGCCGTCGTGTTCGCAGGCCCACATCGTGCCGGTGCGGCCGATGCCCGACTGGACCTCGTCCATCACGAGCAGGATGCCGTGCTCGTCGCACAGGGCGCGGAGGTCGTGCAGCCAACCGGCCGGCGGGACGATGTAGCCGCCCTCGCCCTGCACCGGCTCGACGAAGATCGCGGCGACGTCGCCCGGCTCGGTCATGTGGGTGAACAGCACCTCGCGGATGTAGTCGGCGCCGGTGAGGCCATCACCGGGTCCGCCGTCGAACGCGAACGGGGCGTGGTAGCTGCCGGGCGTGACGATGCCGAACCCGCTGCGGTACTTCGCCTTGGACGACGTGAGCGACAGGCTGCCGAGCGACCGACCGTGGAACGCGCCGTAGAACGCGATCACGTTGGGGCGGCCGGTGTGGTGGCGGGCGAGCTTGAGCGCACCTTCGACGGCCTCGGTACCCGAGTTCGCCAGGAAGACCTTGGCGGGGCCCATGCCGTCGGGCACCGAGTCGGCGAGCCGCTCGCAGAGGTCGGCGTGCACCGGGTGGTAGAAGTCGGACGAGCAGTAGTGCAGGCACGCGTCGGCCTGCCGGTGTACGGCCGCCAACACATCGGGATGGGCGTGGCCCGTGGCGTTGACGCCGATGCCGGCGTTGAAGTCGAGGAAGCGGTTGCCGTCGACGTCTTCGATGATCGCCCCCTCGCCGCGCTCGACGACGAGCGGGTACACGCGGGTGAGCGACGGGCTCGACACGCGTTCGTCCTGTTCGATCACGGCCCGTGCCTTCGGGCCCGGCAGGTCGGTGATGAGGTGCGGGGCGTCGTTGCCGGAGGTTCCGATGGGCGTCTCGAGCGTCGTCATCCCACCATTGTGACAGAGATGTTCCGGATTGTCAGCAGGATGGAACGCTTGAACCGATCGGGCGAATCCCCGGTCGACCGCAGGCCGACCGCACTACCGTGCGACGGATGAGGACTCCGATCGCTCCGCTTCGTGTACCGATCGTGGCGGGCGTCGCCGCTGCATTGGTGTTGGCGGCGTGTGGCGGCGAGACACAGGGGTCGTCGTCCACGGTGTCGACCACCGTGTCGACGACGACACCCGAGACCACGGCGCCACCGACCACCGTGCCGGTCACGACGGTGCCCGAGACCACCGCGCCGCCGGTCACCACGGCGCCGCCGACGTCGGCGCCGGCCACCACAGCGCCCGCCACCACGGCGCCACCGGCCACCACGGCGCCTCCCACCACCGACCCGGCCCCGTCCACCCCGGCCTCCGCGTACGCGGTCGCCGACGACGCCCTGGTGGAGGTCGACGCGGCCACCGGGACCACCACCCGTGTGATCCAGGAGTACTTCAGTGGCGAGGGTGTGTTCCGCGGCAACATCCGACTCGGCCCCGACCGATCGACGATCTGGTTCAGCGAGGGCTATGAAGACGGTTGGTACGGCTGCGACACCTCGATCGGCAGCTTCGGACGCACCGACGTGGCCACCGGCGACGACGAGGTCCTGGGCGTCGGCACCGGCGTGGAGCCGTCGGCGAACGGCGAGCTGATCGTCTATCTCACTTCCGGTCTCTGCCTCCCCGACCCCGAGCAGCCCGAGTACTGGGTGCTGACCCCGTACGACCGGATCGTGGTTCGCCTGCTCGCCACCGGCGAGGAGCGTGAGTTCGTCACCGACACGCCGCCGGAGGACTACTCGTCACCCGGCACGGTGCAGGGCGCCTGGTTCAGCCCGGGCGGCAACCTGCTGGTGTTGGTGAACGACGGGCGACTGTTCAACATCGACATCGACGGATCGAACGTGATCCAAGACCACCCGGTCGCGCTGGCCGAGGTGGTCGGCTTCCCGGTCGCGGCGACGGCCGACGCGTTGATCACGGTCGTCGCCGGTGAGGAGGGGGGCACCGACGCCTACTCGATCGATCCGGCCTCGGGCGAGGCCACGTTGATCGCATCGTCCGGCGCGTACATGGCGGTCGGGGTGTCCGCCGACGACCAGATCGTCGTGTCGTCGTTCGAGCCGATCACGGTCACGGTCACGCCCGGTGCCGGCGTCACCGTCGTCGAACTCCCCGACGACCCCTTCGTCTTCGACATCGACTGGTAGCCGCCGGTCGGCGACAGGAAGGATCGTCGGGGCGGCAGTAGCCTCGACGGCATGTCCGTCGTGAAGATCAACGCCATCGAAGTCCCCGAGGGTGCCGGGCCCGAATTGGAGAAGCGGTTCGCCTCCCGCGCCGGCCAGGTCGATCAGGAGCCCGGGTTCGAGGAGTTCATGCTGCTCCGCCCCACCGCCGGCGACGACCGCTACTTCGTGCTCACCCGGTGGGAGTCGGAGGAGGCGTTCCAGAACTGGCGCAACGGACAGGCGTTCCAGCACCAGCACCGTGAGACCCACGACGACGAGGGCAAGGGTGAGGCGAAGCCGCAGCACCCTGTCGCCACCGGCGCCAGCCTCCTCGAGTTCGACGTGGTCTCGCTGACCCAGTCGCCCTGAACCCACCACCGGCTCCGGGGAGCGGGGCTCGACGGCGGTGAGGCCCGGGTTCGACCGTGCCGTCGGATCGCGTCACCGGAACAGGAATTCCTGTTCCGAACCGGTGTCGTGACGGTCGCGGCGGCCTCGTAGGCTCGTCGACCGTGGCTCTGATCGTCCAGAAGTACGGCGGCACCTCGGTGGCCGATCCCGATCGCATCCGCGCCTGCGCGGACAACGTCGCGATCACCAAGAAGCGCGGCAACGACGTGATCGTCGTCGTGTCCGCGATGGGCAAGGCGACCGACAACCTGATCGCACTCGCAGACTCGGTCGCCACGCACCAGTCCGGACGCGAGATGGACATGCTGCTCACCACCGGCGAACGCCAGACCGCGGCGCTGATGACCATGGCGCTCCAGGATCGTGGCATCGAGGCCGTGAGCTACACCGGCAGCCAGGTCGGCATCATCACCGACACCGCCCACCGCAAGGCCAAGATCGTCGAGGTCAAGGGCGACCGTGTACGCCAATCGATCGGCGAGGGCAAGGTCTGCGTGATCGCCGGGTTCCAGGGTGTCAGCACCGCCAAGGAGATCACCACGATGGGTCGCGGCGCGTCCGACCTCACCGCGTCGGCGCTCGCCCAGGCGATGAACGCCGACGCGTGCGAGATCTACACCGATGTCACCGGCGTGTTCACCGCCGACCCGCGCATCGTGCCGCAGGCCCGCAAGCTGACCAAGGTGCACTTCGACGAGATGCTCGAGATGGCCGGCGCCGGCTCGAAGGTGCTCGCTCTGCGCTCGGTCGAGTTCGCCCGCAACCATGATGTCCCACTCCACGTGCGCTCCGCCTTCACCTGGGAGCAGGGCACGTGGGTCACCAACGAGGAGCCCTCCGTGGAAGATCCGATCATCTCCGGCGTCGTCACCGACATGACCGAGGCCAAGGTCACCGTGCTCGGTGTGCCCGACCAACCCGGTATCTCCGCGGCCCTCTTCGAGCCCCTCGCCGAAGCCAACGT
>CAXAWD010000403.1:0-4003 GCA_963972325.1 uncultured Acidimicrobiaceae bacterium | reverse complement strand
CCGCCGACCGGTCGTCGCTGTGGTCCCTCCGGCCCCGTCGCCCGCCGATCGGCATCACCGACGAGGTCGAGCGGTTCCTCGAGCCGGTTCGCTCGGTTGCCGCGGGGCTCCACGAGTGCCTCCGTGGGCCGATGCGGGCCGAGTCCGATGAGCTGGCAGAGGCTCGCCGTCTCCTGCTGGTGCCGCCCGAACTCGCCGCGTCGTCCGCGAACTGGCGGCTGCTCCACACGATCTTCGACGTCGTCGAGCTGGCCGATCGTGTCGGGGTCGCTCCGCTCACGGCGTGCGCCACGTACTGGGAGGTCTTCGACCGACTCGACCTGATGTGGTTGTGGGACGCGGTCGGCACGCTGCCCCGATCCGACCGCTGGCAGACACAGGCGCGCGGTGCGTTGCGAGACGACCTGATGAGCACCCTGGCCCAGCTGGCGGCCAGCGTGCTCAACGGTGGTGGCGGCACGGTCGACTCGTGGATCGGCGCCAACGAGCGAGCCGTGCAGCGGCTTGCCGCACTGCTGACGCAGGTGCGCCGTGCCGACACGTTCGACGTGACCAACCTGTCGGTCGCGCTGCGGCAACTCCGCAATCTGGCGCTCACGTCACGTCACGAGGCGTGACGGCGGGGCGACCTCCACCCACAGCACAGCGGTAGCGTTTGGTCGGCATGTCTGGTTCACCTCGCTATCGATTCGCCCCGTCGCCCACCGGCTTCTTCCACGTGGGCGGTGCGCGAACGGCCCTGTTCAACTGGGCGCTCGCCCGCTCGACCGGTGGCACGTTCGTGCTCCGCATCGAAGACACCGACGAGGCCCGCAACCGCCCCGAGTGGACGCAGGGCATCATCGACTCGCTCGCCTGGATCGGCATCACCGCCGACGATCCCCATTTCGAGGGGCCGCTGTTCCAAAGTGCGTTCGCCGAGGCCCACCTGGCCGCTGCGCAGCGACTCTTCGAGTCGGGGCACGCCTACTACTGCGACATGACGCCCGATGAGATCCAACAGCGGGCCGAGGCCGAGGGCGTCACCGGCTACGCCGGCTGGTCGCGCGACCGTGGGCTCGGGCCCGCCGCCGGCAGCGTGTTGCGGTTCCGGGTGCCCGAGGGCATCACGGTCGTGCGCGACCAGGTGCGCGGCGACGTGTCGTTCGACAACGACACGATCGAAGACTTCGTGCTCGTGCGTGGCAACGGCACTCCGGTCTTCATGCTCGCCAACGTCGTCGACGACATGGAGATGGGCATCACCAACGTGGTACGTGCCGAGGAGCACCTGCCCAACACGCCGAAACAGCAGATGATCTGGGAGGCACTCGGCCACGAGCCGCCGGTCTGGGCGCATGTGCCGGTGCTGGTCAACGAGCAGCGCAAGAAGCTGTCCAAGCGCCGCGACAAGGTGGCGCTCGAGCAGTACCGCGACGAGGGCATCCTCGCCGACGCCATGGTCAACTACCTGATGACGCTCGGGTGGACCATGCCCGGCGCCGAGGAGGCCGGCACCGAGATCTTCCCGTGGCCCGAGATGGAGGCCGCGTTCCGGCTGGAAGACGTCAACCTGTCGCCGGCCTTCTTCGACACGAAGAAGCTGGTGTCGTTCAACGGTGAGTACATCCGCCGACTGTCGGTGCCCGAGTTGGTCGAGGCGTGCGACCCGTGGTTGCCCGCCGAGTGGGACCGTGCCCGATTCGCCGAGATCGCCCCGCACATCCAACAGCGTCTCAACACGTTGGCCGATGCGCCGGGCGTCGTCGACTTCCTGTTCACCGACGATCCCGAGATCGACGAAGCGTCGTGGGCCAAGACGATGACCACCGAGTACGCGAAGCCGCTGTTGGCCGATGCGATCGACGCGTACGAGTCGGCCGACTGGAACCACGAGACGCTCAAGTCCACACTCGAAGACGTGATGGCGCGATACGAACTGAAGCTCGGCAAGGCGCAGGCACCAGTCCGTGTCGCCGTGACCGGTCGCACGGTCGGCCCACCCTTGTTCGAGGCGCTCGAGGTCATGGGGCGCGACGAGGCACTCCGCCGGATGCGGGCGGCGCTGGCGCTGCTCGACGGAACCGACGGTTAGCACCGATCGGCGTGGTTGATGCCTGACCGCGGCTCGTACGACCCGCTGGACGATCTCGTCGAGCGGCCCGACCCTCCGGAGTCGGAGCGCGAGCCGACTCCATGGTGGAGACAGCGGCCCAGCTGGCCCCGCATCGTCACCGCAGTGCTCGGCGTCGTCGTTGTCTACTTCGGGTTCTCGTTGGTGCAGGTCGTGTCGGCGGGCCGGGCCGACGACCGCCACTCGGTCGACGCGATCGTCGTGCTCGGCGCGGCCCAGTACGATGGACGCCCGTCTCCGCAACTCGCGGCCCGGCTCGACCACGCGGTCACCCTCTGGGAGGCCGATGTCGCTCCGGTCGTGATGGTGACCGGTGGCAAGCAACCCGACGACCGGTTCACCGAAGCCGAGGCGAGCCGCGACTACCTGCTCGACCGTGGGGTGCCGGACGGTGCGATCCTGATGGAGAACAGCGGTCGCACCACGTACGAGTCGCTCGAGTCGGCCGCCTCGATCCTCCGGGCGGCAGGTATCGACGACGTGGTGCTCGTCTCCGACCCGTACCACATGAAGCGATCCCAGCTGATCGCGTCGAGTTTCGGGCTGGACGTGCGTCTGTCGGCGACCCCGTCGTCGGTCGTGACGGGGTGGGCATCGGCCCGGCGGCACGTTCGGGAGGCGGCGGGGGTGGCACTGGGCCGCCTCGTCGGCTTCGAGCGGCTGAGCGACCTGGCCGGCTGAGAGTCTCGCGAGCAGGGTGGTCCGCCGCGGAGCGGCCGATACACTCACCGGTCGCCTCACTGGGGTGTGGTGTAATTGGCAACACGACAGTTTCTGGTTCTGTTATTCAAGGTTCGATTCCTTGCACCCCAACCATCGGGCGAGTCCACGGGCTCGCCCGGTTGACATAGCTCCGGCGGTAACGTCGGGGTCGCAGCTTGGCCCGTTCGTCTAGAGGCCTAGGACACCACCCTCTCAAGGTGGCGGCACGGGTTCGAATCCCGTACGGGCTGCCAAAGAAGAAGACCAGGTCAGAGCCACTCCTCGGAGTGGCTCTTTCCGTTTCCCGGTCGCGTCAGGTTCCGCGGTCGCAGCTCGCGTCCGAGCGTCGTTCGACATCGCAGACGACGCGAAACGGCCCGGGCCATCTCCGTGCGGAGGCCGAGCCCGGGCCGTCGTCGCCGCTGATCAGTCGATGCACGTACCGACGGCGAGCCCGATCGTTTCGAGGACGTCCTCGTCGATGTCCTCCGGGTTCTCTGCCGACGTGAAGGCTTCGACGTCCGCCATCGAGAGCTGTCCATCGATCTCGTTCGCCACGCACTCGGCTTCGTCCTCGGGTGCCCCCTGAGCGACGAACGCCGCCTTGATATCCGCGGCGGAACTCGCCCCGCCGTCGTCGTCACCGCCGCAGGCGGCAAGCGGAACCGCCGCCGCCAGGACCAGTGTGAGGGATGTGAGTCGTCGCATTATTCCTCCGGTGTGGGTCAGGTGCCTCGTCGTGAGGTGCCTGACCGACGGTACGGAAGCAGCGAACGTCGGCACATCGGGAGGATTCCCGATCCGCGGCGACGAGCATCCGGCGACGCTGACCCGTCGCTGTCGGGTCGGCTACGACTTGCCGAGCGGGTCGGTGGGGGTGAACGTGACCGGGAGGTGCTTGATGCCGGTCACCAGCGGGATGCCGGCGGCCTCCAACGGCACCGCCAGGCCGGACACCTCGAGGTCGGGGAGTCGGCGGAACATCTCACGGAACACCACGGCGAGCTCGCGGCGCGCCAGGTGGGCGCCGAGGCAGAAGTGCGGGCCGGGACCGCCGAACCCGACGTGAGCGTTCGGCTCGCGCCGCACGTCGAACCGCTCGGGGTCATCGAACTTGCGCGGGTCTCGATTGGCCGAGTTGTAGAACATGACCAACCGGTCGCCCTCGCTGATCGAGTGGTCGCCGAG
>CAXAWD010000402.1:0-4019 GCA_963972325.1 uncultured Acidimicrobiaceae bacterium | reverse complement strand
GATCAGCACGTCGGGTTCGATGCCGAGCACCTCGCCGTACGGCACGCCGAGCGGCGTACCCTTCGGCAGGATCAGGATGCCGGAGTGGTCGTCGCCGAGCCCCAGTTCGTCGGCCGCGCACAGCATCCCTTCAGAGTCGATGCCGAGGATCGCACGTCGCTCGATCGTCATACCGTTGGGCATCGTGGTGCCGAGCGTGGCGAGCGGCACGACGTCGCCGACGGACATGTTGAACGCACCGCACCACACGTGGCGTTCGGTTCCGTCACCGGCGTCGACGTAGACGCGCTGCACCTTCGCTGCGTCGGGGTGCTGCTCGAGCCGCTTCACCTGTGCGCTGATGACGCCGTCGACGGTGGCACCGATGTGATCGACCGAGTCGACCTCCATCCCGAGCGCCGTCAACACGTCGCCCAGCCGCTCCACCGCAGCAGCATCCGAGGGATCGGCGAAATCCCCGTACTCATTCAGCCACGACAACAAAATCTTCACGACGAACAACCTTGCAACGAGAGGGTGGTACACCCCGGTGGGGGTGGTGTGGAGGGGGCGCTTGCGATCCCCCTCCGCCGTCGACCGATTCGGCTTGCCGTGAGGGCGACGACGATTGGGCGCGACGAAGTCGCACGACTGAACTCGGGCGAACGGAGCGAAGCGAGTGAGCCCGACATCAGAACTGTTCCAGGAAGCGGATGTCATTGGTGAACATGTCGCGGATGTCGCCGACCTGGTGGCGCATGACGGCCATCCGGTCGATGCCGAACCCGAAGGCGAACCCGCTCCACTCCTCCGGGTCGATGCCGCCGGAGCGCAACACGTTCGGGTGCACCATGCCGCATCCTCCGAGTTCGAGCCACGACCCGTCGGGCCGCTGGATGTCGAACTCGGCGGACGGCTCGGTGAACGGGAAGTAGCTGGGCCGCAGCCGCGACGACCACCCGGGCCCGAAGAACGCCTTGGTGAACGCTTCGATCGTGCCGGCGAGATGCGCCATCGTGATGTTGCGGTCGATGACGAGACCTTCGATCTGATGGAAGACGGGCATGTGTGTGGCGTCGGGTGTGTCGCGCCGGAACACGCGGCCGGGGGCCACGATGTAGATCGGCGGCTCCTGCTCGAGCATCGTGCGGATCTGCACGGGGGAGGTGTGCGTGCGCAGCACGGTGTGACCGGGCTCACCACCGTCGGGGGCGTAGTCGACGAACAGGGTGTCGAACTCGCCGCGGGCCGGATGACCCTCCGCCATGTTGAGCGCTTCGAAGTTGTGCCAGTCGGTCTCGACCTCCGGGCCTTCGGCGACGCGGAACCCGAGCCCGACGAACACGTCTTCGAGCCGTTCCCAGGCCTGGGTGACCAGGTGGGCATGGCCGCGGCCGGGGCGGCCGACGTGCTCGGTGAGGTCGATGCGTTCGGCCTGTACCCGGGCGTCGAGGGCGGCGGCGCCGAGCGCGGCGGTGCGGGCCTCGAGCGCTTCACCGACCGCTTGCATCGCCTCGTTGACGGCCTGACCGGCTGCCTTCTTCTCTTCGACGGTGTCGAGCTTGCCGAGCTGCTTCTTGAGCTGTGCGAGCTGCCCCTTCTTGCCGAGGAGCTGGGTGTCGAGCGCCGTGACCGATTCGAGGGAATCGGCGGCGTCGACCTGGGCGAGCGCTGCATCGCGGGCAGCGCGGATGTCGTCGATCACGGGAGTCCTTTCAAACACGACGAGCGTACGGGAACGGAGTTCGTCATCCCCGGATGGACTCAGGTACGGACGCGGCGTTCAGCTGCGTCGTCCCCGGGTGGTCCACCCGGGGCACCGAAATCGCAGGGCCGCTGTCATGACGTCGAGTGTACGCGACCGTCGCCGACCGACCAAGGTCGGTTCGTCAACGGACGACGTCGAGATCGCGGACGTCGTCGGTCGGGAGCTCACCGGTGGCGTACGCGGTGACCTGCATCTCGTCGAGTTCGACGTACCCGCGCAGGGTCGACATGAACGCGGTGTCGGTGGCGTCGGCACCGGTGGCGATCCGCACCATCGAGGCGCGCGGGGCCAGGCAGGTCGGGTCGACGACGAACCAGGCACCGTTGAGGAGCACCTCGGTGACGGCGTGGAAGTCCATCGGGTCGAGCCCGGGTGCGTACACCGACACGATCCGTGACGGGATGCCGTTGGCACGGGCGAGCGCGGTGGTCAGGTGCGCGTAGTCGCGGCAGACCCCCTCGCGGGCGAGGAGCGTGGCAACGGCGCCGTCGGTGGGACGGGACGAGCCGGGCACGTACGAGAGGTTGGCCCCGACCCAACTCGAGATCGCCGGCAGGAGGTCGTCGACGGGCAGGCCGGCGAACTCGGCTCGGGCGAACGGACCCAGTTCGTCGGACTGGCAGTAGCGGCTCGGACGCAGGTAGCGGCACGTGTCGTAGTCGGTCACGACGGCGTCGGGCGCGAGACCCGACACGGTGGCGCCGTACTCGATGTGGAGGCGGCCGGGTTCGAGACCGTCGAGCAGGTGGATGCGGCCGCGATGTTCGGTCACGATCTGGCGGGCGACCACGTCGACACCGTCGAGTGTGACCGTCAGGTGCTCGTGCGATGTCGGCACGCCGTCGGCGACAGCGATCGACAACGCCAGGTCGGAGGGCTCGACGACGGTGGCTTCGAGCCGCGCCCTGACCTCACGATCGCCGACGCGCTCCCGGCCGGCGCTCATGCTCGGCCGTCGGTTCGATGCCGGGCCGCTTCGAACACGAGCACCGTGGCGGCCATCGCGACGTTGAGGCTCTCGGCGCGGCCACGGTGTTCGATCCGCACCCAGCGGTCGACCTCGGCATCGTCCGGGAGACCGTGAGCTTCGTTGCCGAGCACCAGGGCCGCACGACCCGACCAGTCGGCGTCGGTGTGGCGGTCGCCCAGGTGCGACGACGTGCCGACGATGGCGAGTCCGGCGTCACGCACCTGATCGAGCGTCGCGACGACCACCTGCACGTGGAACAGCGCCCCGGCGCTCGCGCGGACGACCTTGGGGTTGAGCGGATCGACCGACCCAGGGGTGAGGACGACCGCGTCGACGCCGGCCGCCTCGGCGGAGCGCAGGATCGTGCCCAGATTGCCGGGGTCGCTCAGGCGATCGGCGACCACGACGAGGTCGCACGAACCGAGCACGTGATCGTCGGTGGGGCGGGAGCGAAGGATCGCGATGTTCGGCTGCGGCCGTTCGGTGGTGGCCACGCGTTCGAGTACGCCGTCGGCGAGTTCGAACGCCGGCGCGGCGGAAACCGCCATGGCGCCCGGGGCGACGAACTCGGCCTCGATCGCCCATCCGGCAGCGACCGCCTCGCCGATCAGGACGGGCCCCTCGACGACGAAACACCCCTCCTCGGAACGCGCACTGCGGCGCCCCGAGAGGCGCCGCAGTCGTTGAACCTTCGAGTTGTTGAACGCGAGTGGTTCGCTCAGAATGTTGCTCCTAGAGAGCGGCCTTCGCCTGGGCGACGAGCGCCGAGAAGGCGGTGGCGTCGTTGACGGCGAGATCGGCGAGGATCTTGCGGTCGACTTCGATGCCGGCGGCGTTGAGGCCGGCGATGAAGCGGCTGTAGCTCATGTCGTTCTGGCGACACGCGGCATTGATCCGCTGGATCCAGAGGCGACGGAACTCGCCCTTCTTCGCCCGCCGGTCGCGGAAGGCGTACTGCCCGCTGTGGAGCAGCTGTTCGTTGGCCGCCCGGAACGAGCGGCTCTTGTTGCCGTAGTAGCCCTTGGCTTGTTTCAGGACCTTCTTGTGACGCTTGGTCTTCGTCACACCGCGCTTGACGCGTGCCATGGTGGTGTCTCCTTGTTTCGTTCAGTCGGTGGGCGCTGGAGTCAGCGCTCGCCGAGCAGGCGCTTGATGCGCTTCTCGTCGGACGGGTGCACGTCGGCGTCACGGTCGAGCCGGTGCTTGCGGTTCGAGTTCTTCGACTCGAACTTGTGCTGGTTGTTCTGCTGCTCGTGACGCAGCTGACCCTTTCCGGTCTTCTTGAACCGCTTGGCGGCCGTC
>CAXAWD010000401.1:0-4027 GCA_963972325.1 uncultured Acidimicrobiaceae bacterium | reverse complement strand
GCCGATGCGGTGAGATGGGTGGCGTCGTCGGTTTCCGAGATGCGCATCGCGAACGCATCGTCGGCGAACTCGGCGGTGCCGGTGCAGACCTGCTCGGGGAGCGACATTCCTCTCGCGAACGGTCGCAGCACACCGAGGGTTGCCTGCGCGTGGTCGGCCCGATCGAGGATCCAGCAGTTCGCCAGCCCCGCGTAGTCGATGTCGGCGTAGACGAACGACACGATCACGTCCGGCGTGATCACGCACCAGTAGTCCCACCGCTTCTTGCGGCCCCACGCCCGGCTCAGGTTGGCCCGCAGCATCGGCCGGCGAGCCCACCCGAGCGCGGCCGGGTTCAGGGTCCGCCCGTCGCACAGATCGACCGGTTCGGTGACTTCGCGCTCGTGGGTCATCGGCCGGTGGGTCGAACGGTGAGCGGCAGGGTCGGCGCCGTGACGGTCATGAGTCGATGCCGAGCTCTCTCAGACGCTCGCGTGCGAGACGTGCTCCGGTCTCGTCGCCGGCCGCCTCGAGGGCGTCGATCAACAGGAGGTGGCTGCTCGCACTCCATTCGTCGATCTCGACCAGGCGTCGGGCCACGGCCACCCGCTCGTCGCTCGTGTCGGATCGCCCGCTCGACGCATCCAGGCGACGCCGAAGCGCAGCGGCGAGCGAGGAACGGAGCTGCTCGCGCATCGGCGCAGTCCAGTCTTCGTACCGGTCGTCGGGGAGGAACTCGCCTGTGATCGCTTCGATGACCGCCTCGTCGTCTCCCTCGGCCGACAAGGCGACGTCGAGATCGGTCGAGACGTGGGAGCGGTCGAGCGCCACCGTCTCACGATCTGCGATCACGCCGCCGCCGAGCACCCGACGGACGTGGCTGAGCTGCACCGAGAGCCGAGCGCCGAGCTTGTTGCGGTCGGTCTCGTCGGGCCACAGGAGGTCGAAGAGTTCGTCTCGGGTGACGGGCCACCCTTGGGCGACGACGAGCCGTTTGAGCAGGGTGCGGGCCCGGCGCGACTGCCACTCTCGGGCGGGCACGTCGCGGCCGTCGACGGTGACGGCGAAGCGGCCGAGCGTGGTGACGTGGGCGCTTCCAGGGTCGTGCTCGACGGGGCGCTACTGCACGGTGCCGGTCACAAATCGCTCCATCGGGGTCATCCACGAGTCGAGGTCGCCCAGGAACGCAAAGTGGTCGTCGCCGGGGAGTTCGATGAACGTCGCCTCGCGGGCGCGGTCGGCGAGCTCGCGGCCGACCTCGATCGGCATCGCCTGGTCGCCGCTGCGGTGGATCACGAGCATCGGGGCCTCGATCTCGCCGATCACGTCGGTGGCGTCCATGTCGATCATCTGGATGAGGAGGTCGCGCAGCGATTCGTAGCCGGCCGACAATCGTTCGTAGCGTTGGAACCAGGTACGGAACTCATCGTCGTCGACGCGCGACGGCGCGAAGAGCGGGACGGCCAGCGAGTCGGGCGTTCCCCAGACTTGGGCGAACATGGTGCGGATCGCGATCTGTTCCGCGCGCTCGTCGGCGGTGAGCTCGTGGGTGAAGATCCGCGCGCCGGAGCCGACCATGACGAGGCTCTCGACCCGATGTGGATAGGCGGCGGCGAAGAGCAGGGTCGTGACGCCGCCTTCGGACTGCGCGAACAGGTGCGCGCGCTCGATCCCGGCGGCGTCCATCACGGCCTTCAGGTCGTCGACACGGTCGTCGACGTGCGGCACCCTGACCGAACGGTCGGAACTCCCGGTGCCGCGCTTGTCGTAGTGGACGTAGCGACAGAACGAACCGAATCGTTCGAACATCTGGCGGAGCGACGGCCACTCCCATGCCGCCTCGATGTTCTGCGCGGCCGGAGGAATGGCGACGACCGGGGGACCCGATCCCCAATCCTGGTAGGCGATGCGAGCGCCGCGGGACTCGGCGAACCGAATCGGCGGTGTCTGCTCCATGCAGGGATCGTACGCGAGCGCCGAAAGGCTTTCGAAAGGCGGCGATGGTCCGATCGGGTGTACCCGACGACGAGGAGACGTCCCATGTCCACGACACCACTCACATCAGCATCCACATCCACACGCACATCCGCATCGGGATCGGCGACGCCGACCGCGACGCTGCCGTCGAACGACCAGCCGTACGTCGTCGGTCGCGACGAAGGTGAACATCGGCACTTCCTGAACCATCTGGCGACCACGAAGGTCGACCCGGGCGAGTCGGGCTCGTTGTCGGCGATCGAGTTCGTCGCGCCGAAGGGATTCGGGCCACCGCTGCACGTCCACGAAGACGAGGACGAGATGATGATCGTGCTCGACGGCGAGATCGTGTTCCGGTCGGGCGATCGTGAACAGACCGGCGTGTCGGGCTCGACCGTGTATCTGCCTCGCGGTGTGCCGCACACGTTCCAGGTCCTGTCCGAGTCGGCCCGGTTCACCACCGTGACGGCGAGCATGAAGGGCGCCCCACGGTTCGGTCGATTCGTCGCCGAACTCGGTGACGACCTGGTCGAACCGGTTGCTCCCGAACCCGTGGAGATCGACCCGGGCGCCGTGGCCGAATCCGGCGCCCGGTACGGCGTCACGATCCTCGGCCCGCCCCCCGGTCCGCTCGCATCCTGAGCGCCGGGCGCCGTCACCCGACGTTCGGCAGGCGAACGGGGGTCTCGTTCGCCGCACCGGTCCGGTCGGGTCCGCCTCGACCGAGGCGGATTCGACCGGCGAGATCGTCGGTCGTGTACACCCGCCCCGATGCGTCGATCGAGATGATCCCGTACGGCGTGTCGCGCGGCCACCAGGAGGGACGTGGTTCACCGCCGGCCAGCACGGCGGTCGCCAATGCGTCCGCGGCCGCCAGTTCCGGACCGACCACGGTCACGCCCGCGAGTTCGTCGGGCTGACCGAACGCCGATGGTGCGCGCCGAACATGGTCGCCGCGCTCGTAACGGCCCGACGTCGCAACGGCGGCGTCGACGAGGTCGATGGTCGCGAACAGGGTGTCCGGTCGGTGCGGGTTCGCGATGCCGACCCGCCAGGACTCCCGGCCCGCCGGCGGGGCGCCGACGATGATGTCGCCGCCGGCGTTGACGAAGAACGACCGGACACCGGCGATCTGGAGATGCACGGTCGCCTGCTCGATGATCCTCCCCTTCGCGAGTGCGTTCGGGTCGAGCACCGGATGTCCGTCGACGACCGGGCGGTGATCGAAGGCGCCGTCGGTCTCCGTCCGCATGACCTCGCACCGCACCAACACCTCCCGCACCTGGGGCGATGCGTCGTCCACGCGGAGTTCGCCACGCTCGAGCCGCATCACTTCGGAATCGTGGCGAAACCGCGAGAGCCTCGCCTCGAGGCCACGGATCTCGTCGAAGAAGCGGTCCTCCGTGTCCGCGGACGCTCCGAAGGTCTGCAGCGAGATCGTGGTGCCCATGTGCTGCTCCACACGCCGAGTACCGCGTGGGGTACTCATCGCGACCTGGACGCCGCGTCGACGAGTATCCGTGTGGTGCTGTCGTCGCTCGCCGGGCCTGTCGGTGTGGGCGTCGGCGATGGTGTCCGTGATGGTGGCCGGGCTCCACGGGTGTCCGGCGGCGCGTCGGGTGGACGCGGGGCCGCCCAGTCGGTGGTCGAGGGCTCTCGCAGCCGTCGACTCGAACGCTGCTTCGCCGCGGTGAACAACCGGAGTACCGCCGGGTGGACGACGAGGCCGACGAGCACGGCGAGGAGCAGCGGGAACCACGGTTGTCCCCGGCTCGACCCGACCATCCATCCATGGACCCCGGCTGCGATCGCGGCGGGTACGGACAGCAGATGGATCGTGAGCCAGAGTCGGCGTGACCCTCGCCGACGGGGCCACGACGTGACGACCACCATGGCGAAGACGTAGGTGGCGAGCACACCCCAGGTGATGCCCCACGCCCAGCCATCCGCGGTCATCGGGACGAGCACCTGTGTCAACCCGATGCCCGACAGGTCGTCCTGGTAGACGGCGATGACGTGGACGACGAGGAAGACGAACGCCCGCCCAACGAGATAGTTGTGCAGGTCGAGC
>CAXAWD010000400.1:0-4039 GCA_963972325.1 uncultured Acidimicrobiaceae bacterium | reverse complement strand
CGGTCGTTGCCACCCTCGCCGTGGTGGGTGCCCTGACCGGTGGGCTGATCGGCCTGGTGTGGCTCCCGGTGAAGCTGGTGGTCGTGCCGTTCCTGCTGTTCCTGCAGATCATCGGCTGGACGGTGTACGTGCACCACGTCGCGCCCGACATCAGGTGGTGGACCAAGCGGGAGTGGTCGCAGTTCAACGGTCAGATGGAGTCGACCACGGTCATGCGGTTGCCGCGGATCGTGAACCGGCTCTGGTTCCACAACATCTTCGTCCACGTGCCGCACCACGTCGACACCCGGATTCCGTTCCACCAGCTGCCGGCCGCTGCCGCGGCGATCGACGAGGCGTATCCCGACACGGTCAGGTCGCTGCGTTGGTCGCTGCGCGACTACCTGGGTGCGACCCGGGCGTGCAAGCTCTACGACTTCGACGCCGGCACCTGGCTGCCGTACGACGCCGCCCGCTGATCAGCGGCTGAGCAGTCGGCCGAAGCGGCCGGTCTTCGGCGTCGCCGTGGCTGCGCAGTTGCAGCGGTCGTCCGGGGCGACGTCGCCGAGCACGCTTTCGACGTGGGCGCCGCAGCCGCGCCACGTCGGCTTCTGGCAGGTCTTGCAGGTGGTTTGCTGGCACATGGTGGTCTCCTCGGTCTCGGCCGGAACGGTCGCTCACGTCCGGCTCGTTCGGCGCCGTCGTCAGGGTGTGCGGCGGCGACATCAAATGTACGGACAATTGCGGGGAACGGCAACCCACCGCTCTTCCGGGCATCGCGCCGGCGGGGGCGCAGGCCCTGACGAAAGGGTCGCGGTGCCTACCCAGACCTGGTCGGCAGCTCCCTCGATCTGATGCGAGTTCTTCGACGCACACCACCCGACCCCTGCTGCGACCTGCACGGCGGAGACACCGGCCTGTGGTCGTGTCGTGGTGGTCGTGTCGTGGTGGTGGTTTCGTGGTGGTGGTGTCGTGGTGGCGTCGTGCCGGTGGTGGCGCGAGCGATCCGCCTGCGACAGGTCGACGGGTGGCGCGCCGACTGGCGGTGCTGTCGGCAACTCTGATCAGACCGATTCGCTGCTCGAACCGGATGAGTCCGTCGGACCGCGCACCGGGGGCGGCGCCCAAACCTGCCGCGGGTTGCGGTTCGTTCGGTCTCGAGTTCGCCGCGCCGGTTCGGCCGCGGTCGGTATCGACCGACACGTCGGCTCGCTCGGCGAAGCCGATCTCGAAACCCGAACGGTTCAGGCGGCGGCGGTGGCCGGCCGTCGGTCGGCGATCGAGCCGGTCCAGTGAACCTGGCCGTCGGGGCGCGTCCAGGTTGCGAGCCGGTCGTCGGTCATGACGAAGCCCCAACCTCCCTCGTGAACGAGATGGTGGTGGGGCTCGCAGAGCGGCGCCAGTGACGAGAGGTCGGTGGTGCCGCCTCGGGACCACGGGTCGAGGTGATGGATACGGCAGTCGTCGACCGTCACCGTGCAATCGGGGTGCGAGCAGGTGGCGTGCATCGCTTCGAGTGCCCGACGTTGCTCGGGGGTGGCGAGACGTTTGGCCCGACCCTGGTCGAGCACGACGCCGGCTCCGTCGAGCACGACCGGGATGATGTCGGCGGTGCACGCCAGGCGGCGCACGGTGTCGGTCGGCAGATCGACACCGGAGTCGGTCTCGCAGATGCCGCGCTCGCGAAGCCCGCCACGCAGGCGCTCGACGTCGATGTGGGCGACGATCGTGGGGCGGCCGCCGTTCGGGTCGTCGTCGTCGCCGGCCGTGACCGCTTCGACGAGTGCGTCGACGGTCAGCCGATCCCACGACGGCTTCTGGCCCGAGCTGTTCTGGGAGCGGCGGCGGAGCTTCCCGCGTTCGCGCTGAACGGCACTCCAGATGATCCGATCGGTCACCGGGTCGGCTTCGATCAGGGTCTTGTGCATGCCCGTGTCGCGGTCGATCCAGCGGCTGACCTTCGACTGCGCCCGCTGGCGCTCGAGCTCGTCGACGTCGGACCGGGCGTTGTGGCGCTCCCGGATGCTCTTGGCGAGGTCGCGGCACTGCTTCGCGAAGGCGTCGACGCCGGATTCGGTGGCACCGCCCAGCAGCGAGTCGGCTTCTCCGATGAACTCGGACTGCTCGGCGTCGTCGAGGCTCTTGGTGGCAGCAGCGATCGCGTCGACGTGGCCCGCTGAGACGTTGCCGTCGGCGAGGGCGTCTTCGAGCCCCGGCATCGAGGTGCACACCTCTTCGCGACTCGCCGCGGCGGCCGCCTCCTTGCTCGAGGTTCGCCCGTGGCTGGAGAGCGACGACCGTGGGTCGGCGGCGCGCCCCTCGGCTGCGAGTTCGCGCTGGCGGCGGGTGGCCCGCACGAGTCGGGCGTCGCACCACGCCTTGAGGTCGGCGACGTTGCGCATGAACGACGCGAGCTCGTCGGCCTCGAGCACGTCGGGGTCGGTGTCGCGAACCGAGCGGTACGTGTGGTTCGGCGGATGTCTCATGGGGCCTCCAGTCGTGGGGTGAGTGGAGGGGAAGTCGGTCACATCATGATATCGAACAAGTGTTCGATGTGCAACCCGATGGGGATCGCCGGTCGACGTTCGTGGCGTCGGGGTCAGCGACCGTCAGGCCGGGTCGTCGGGCTGGTCGTCGGGCTGCTCGTCGGATTGCCCGTCGGTGATCTCGGTGTCGATGAAGTCGGTCGGATCGAGATCGTCGAGGAACGATCGGAACGAGGCGACCTCGGCATCGATCGCGGCCTGGTCCACCGGCTGGTCGGTCTCGTCGGTAGCGGGGAGGCTGCCGGCTTCGTCGAGGACGGCCTCGCTCACGAACACCGGCGCGCCGGTTCGGACCGCGAGCGCGAGCGCGTCGGACGGTCGGCTGCCGACCCGTCGATCCCCGGCCGGGCCGTTGACGTTGATCGTGGCCAGGAACGTGCCGTTCTGCACGTCGGTCACCTCGACGGCCTCGACCTGGCCGTCGAGGCTTCGGACGAGTGCGGCCATCACATCGTGCACCAGTGGGACCGGCAGGCGCTGGCCAGCGGCGGCGATCGCGATCGCCGAGGCCTCCGGTGCGCCGATGAAGATCGGCAGGAGGCGATGCGGTTCGTCCTGCTCGCGCAGGACGACGAGGGGTGCTCCGGTGTTGGCTTCCAGGGCGATGCCGGTGATCTCGACGCGACGCATGGTGATCAGTGTATCGATCCGAGGCAGCAAACTTGATACTGCACGTATCAACATTGCCGCATCGGCGTGGCCGATGTGCCTGGTGGCGTTCCTCCGGCGGCAGCGATCCGATCAGCGTCGGCCGAGGCCGTTCGGGGTCCCGGCCGGGCCGTCGACCGTCATGGTGCAAGCGACGTCGATGACCTGGTCGTGGCCGTATTCGCCGCGACCGAGTCGACGTGTCGGTGGATCCGTGGTGCGGGTGGTCGGATCGACGGTGGCCTCGACGGCGCCGGTGCGGACTCGCACCCTGCCATCGAGGAGCAGCGTCAATCGGTGTGTCGTGCGGCCCTGGCAGTCGATGAGCTCGACGGTCGACAGATACTCCACGATGTTCATGGTCGTGCCGTACGCGTATAGGAATCAGACTCATTATCACTACAGTAGCGCACCGCGACATCGCCATCGACCTCGATGACGAACCGCCGAGGTGGCCCGGCTCGCCGTCGGCGGTTCCCCAGCCGGCGGCGTGCCGGCCGGTCGAGCCCCAGCCCGACCTGTTCCCGACCGGGCGTCGCTCGCTTCGTGCGGGTGGGGTCCGATCGGTAGCGTCGTCGTATCGACCCGCTCACGGAGGTGCCGAACATGCAACACGAGTTCACCGACGTGCCGGTGATCGACCTCGCGGAGGGTGAGCGCCGCCTGGGCCCGGCCGGGTTGGGTGACGAGCTGGCCCGCACCTACCACGAGGTCGGATTCGCCGTGGTCACGGGCCACGGCATCCCGACGGCGACGACCGATGCGGCCTTCGATGCCGCCCGCCGGTTCTTCGCCGTGTCCGACGAGCAGAAGGCGCTGGTCGACAAGCGGCGATCGCGGCACTTCCGAGGGTGGGAGGCAACCGG
>CAXAWD010000399.1:0-4041 GCA_963972325.1 uncultured Acidimicrobiaceae bacterium | reverse complement strand
CCGCTGCCGGTCTTGCGGCTGACCGCCATGATCACCGCGAACGCACCGAGGTTCGAGAAGGCGTAGATCAGCAGGTAGATGATGACCGACTTGAGCGCCGATTCGGCCGCACCGCCCGAGGCGATCACCGCGAGCGGCATCAGGATGAACCCACCCTGGCTGACCGACGAGTAGGCGAGCATTCGGACGATGTTGGTCTGCCGCAGGGCGAGCACGTTGCCGACGGTCATCGTGAGCGCGGCGAGCACCCAGATGAACGGCTCGTACACGCCGTCGGCGGCGTACATCGCGAGGAACAGCATCGTGATCAGGCCGACGAAACCGGCCGCCTTGGACGCCACCGACAGGAAGGCGGTGACCGGGAGTGGCGCACCCTCGTAGGTGTCGGGCGCCCACGTGTGGAACGGCACCGCCGACACCTTGAAGCCGAACCCGACGACGACGAACACGACCGCGATCACCTGCATCGCCGTGATCGAGTTGTCGGCGAGCGACGAACCGATCTCGGTGAGTTTGGTGGAGCCCGTGGTGCCGTAGAGATACGACATGCCGTACAGCAGCACACCGGAGGCGAAGACGCCGAGCAGGTAGTACTTGACGCCCGCCTCGTTGGACTTCGGGTCACGCTTGCGCCAGGCGGCCATCATGTAGGCGGGGATCGAGAGCAGTTCGAGAGCCACGAACACCGACACCAGATCGCGGCTCGACGCCATCATCACCATGCCGAGCACGCTGGCGAGCAGCATCAGGTAGTACTCGCCCTGGTAGTACCCACCCTCCTCGAGCTCGGTCTGGCTCATCAGCACGATGACGTAACCGATCAGGAGGAACAGCGCCTTGAGGATGAGCGCGTACTCGTCGACGACGTACCGGTCGAAGAACATCGAACGGACCGGCGTGTCGCCGACGACGGCAAGGGTGACGACCGGGATGAACGCCCCGAGCATCACGAACCCGGTCAGGGCACCCATCATCCACTTCTTGGAGTCTTCGAGCCACAGGTCGATGAGGAGCACCAGGTTGATGCCGACCACCAGCACGAGCTCGGGCGCGAGCGCATGCCAGTCGACATCGGGTCGGATCCAGTCCGACGCCTGAGCGAGGAGGACGCCGATCACGGGATGCCGGCTCCCACCCGCTCGACGAGCTGCGACACGGCCGGGTCCATCACCTTGAACATGAGCTGCGGGTACACACCGAACACGACGATCGCGATCAGGAACGGCGTCCAGGAGATCCACTCGACGATGGTCACGTCGTGGATGTCGTCGTGGTGATCATCGTAGTGCTCGTCGTTGGCAGCGGCGCTCAACGAATGGGCGGGCTGCCCGTGCGAGACGAACTCGGGGTTGGGCTCACCGAAGGCCGTGCGCTGGTAGAGCCACAGCAGGTAGGCGGCGGCGAGCACGGTGCCGAGGGCAGCGATGACGGTCAGCACACGGAACAGGTCGACCTGGCCGTCCGAGAACACCTCGGAGGGGTTCCACGAGGCGAGGAGCGCCGGGAACTCGCCCCAGAACCCGGCCAGACCGGGCAGCCCCAGCGAGGCCATCGCGGCGAAACCGATGATCCAGCCGAGCCGCGGCATCTGGATCAAGATGCCGGACAGACGCTTGATCTCGAGCGTGTGGTACCGGTGCTTGACCGAACCGGACGTGAAGAAGAGCATGCCGGTGATCAGGCCGTGGGCGACCATGCCGAACAGGGCGGCGTTGATGCCGATCGTGGTGAGCGTCGAGATGCCGAGCATGACGAAGCCCATGTGGGCGACCGACGAGAACGCGATCAGGCGCTTCATGTCGGTCTGGGCGAGGCAGCCGAGTGCGCCGTAGATGATGCCGATCACGGCGAGGATGGCGATGACCGGTGCCCACTCCTTGGCACCTTGCGGGAGCATCGGGATGGCGATGCGGACGAAGCCGTAGGTGCCGAGCTTCAGGAGGATCGCGGCCAGGATGACCGAACCCTGCGTCGGCGCCTGCGTGTGAGCGTCGGGCAGCCAGGTGTGGAACGGGAACATCGGCACCTTGACGGCGAAGCCGATGAACATGCCCGCGAAGATCCAGACCTGGACGTCCTTGTCGATGAGCGCACCGTTGGTCATCAGGTACTCGAAGCTGAAGCTCTCGGCACCGGCCTGGAAGAACAGCGCCAGGAACGCGACCAGCATGAGCGCCGAGCCGAACATCGTGTACAGGAAGAACTTCAGCGAGGCGTACTGACGGTCTTCGCCGCCCCACACCCCGATCATGAAGTACATCGGCAGGAGCACCAGCTCGAAGAACACGAAGAACAGGATCAGGTCTTGTGCGATGAACGAACCGGCCATACCGACCTGCAACACGAGCATCAGCATCAGGAACGCCTTGGGGTTACCGGCGTCGGGCATGTTGTCCCAGGTGTAGATGACCACCAGGAACGTGACGACCATCGACAGGAAGTAGAGCGGCAGGCTGATGCCGTCGAGGCCGATCGTGTAGTTCGACTTGATGACGCTGATCCACGTCTCGTCGACCGCGAACTGCAGCTTCTCGGCCTGCCCGTAGTCGAACTGGATGAGCGTGTAGATGCCGACCAGCACGGTCACGCCCGACGTCACGATGGCGATCTGCTTCTGCAGACGCTCCTCGGAGCCGGGTGTGAACATCATCAGCAGCACACCCACGAGTGGGATGAACGTGCCGACCGTGAGGAGCCAGTTGTCGTTGGTGAGAACTTCCATGGTTGCCTTTGGGCCCTTAGACGTTGGTGAGGATCAAGACGATGGCACCGACCGCAGCGGCGCCGAAGAGCAGCGCGCCGTACTGGTTGATCTTGCCGGACTGGACGGGTTGGAGTGCGTGGCCACCTTCACTGGCGGCCAGGCCGGACGCGTTGACCGCACCGTCGACCACCCGCTGGTCGATGTTGCGGTAGATCCATTCACCGGTGCGCTTGCCACCCTTGCCGGCACCGTCGACGACGCCGTCGATGACGTTCTGGTTGAACCAGTACGCAGCCTTGGAGATCGGGTAGGCGACCGTCCGGATGATCAGAGCGTAGAGATGGTCGAGGTAGAGCTTGTTGACCAGGAACGTGTGGATCGCACCGATCGGTTTGCTGCGCTCGGTGAGACCGACGAGCGGCGAGAACACGTTGCGACGTCGCCCGAACACCGCCATCGACAGCATCAAGCTGACACCGCCGAAGAGGGCGACGAGCGTGAGGCCCGGCCAGATCGCGGCGGACCAGGTGAACGTGGGCGGCGCGGGCACCTTGAACTCGCCGGGCGGCTCGTAGTGGTGTGCATCGTCGCCGGCGGCCGCCATCGGGGAGCCCCCGGAGGCGAGCTCGGTGACCGTGACCGCTGCTTCGTCGTGCTCCTCGTCGCCGTGGTCGTCGGCGGCGTGCTCGTCGCCGTGGTCGATCGGCAGGCCGATCGACGACTCGGTCTGGTGCTCGAACCAGTAGATGCCGAACGCCGGGGCGTTGAGGTAACCGGACCCGACCGCCAGGATCGCGAGGATCAGGATCGGCACGGTGATCTTCCACGGCGAGTCGTGCGGCGCGAACGGCAACGGCGTGCCGTGCGGAGCGTGGTGGTCGTCGTGGTGGTCGTCGTGGTGGTCGTCGTGGCCGGCGTCGACGGTGGTGTCGGGCAGGTGCCCGTCGGCGTGCTCGGCCTCGTTCGGGTGTGCGGAGTGCTCGTGCACCTCGTGGCTCTCGTCGTGTTCGACACCCATGAAGTGGGCGGCACCGCCGCGCGGCTCACCGAACCACGTGAGGTACGTGGCACGCACCATGTAGGCGGCGGTCATGCCGGCGCCGACGACCGACATGATCCACAAGGTCGTGTAGTCGTAGTGCTTCGCCGAGTCGATGATCTCGTCCTTGGAGAAGAAGCCGGAGAACAGCGGCACACCGCAGAGTGCGGCGGTGGCGACGATCCATGACCAGAACGACACCGGCATCTTGCGCCAGAGACCGCCCATGTCCTTCTTCATGTCGAAGCTGTGGTGGCTCGCCGTGTGGCTGATCGAGCCGGCGACGAGGAACAGGCAG
>CAXAWD010000398.1:0-4048 GCA_963972325.1 uncultured Acidimicrobiaceae bacterium | reverse complement strand
CGCGGCCCCAGCTCGGGCGCAGCCGCCGACCAGATCGCTCCCAGGCTGACGGTGGCCAGGTACGCCACGACCGCTTCGGGAATGTTCGGGAGGTAGGCGGCGACACGGTCGCCGCGCTGCACGCCGAGTCGCCGCAGACCGGTTCGACACGCGGCCACCTGGCGGCGCAGCTCGTCGCCGGAGAGTTCGACCCGGTCGCGCGTCTGCGACCGCCCGATGACGCCACCGGCGCCGCGCAGCGCGTGCTCGGCGTAGTTCACCTCGGCGCCCTCGAACCACCGTGCCCCCGGCATCTCACGCGACGACAGCACCCGCTCGTAGCCACCGAGGACCCCGCACCAGTTCCAGACGGCGGCCCAGAACTCTTCGAGATCGGTGACCGACCACTTCCACAGCGACTCGTAGTCGGTGTGCCCGTAGGCCGCGCCGAACTGCTCGATCGCCGTGGTGCCGTCGAGCGGCGGCTTCCACAGGAGTTCGCTCCCCGGGCTGCTCATCGAGTCTCCTTCCCAACGGTGGGCACGGTGGGACGTCGGATCGCGTGCGAGGGGCCGAGCCCCACGACCGTCATCTCCCACCACCGCGCCACGCGCACACTCGCCCGACCCCCCACAGCTCCGGCAACGTAGTTCACGACCGGGTCACACACCGTCGAACCCCCGTCGAGGGCTACCAACTCGGGGCATACGGCGCTCTCGGTTCGATCGGGCCGAGATCGGCATGGCGCTTCAGTTCGAGTCGTCCGAGTTGTGCCCGATGCACTTCGTCGGGCCCGTCGGCGAGGCGCAACAGGCGGGCGGTGGCGTACATCGCGGCGAGCCCGTAGTCGTTGTTGACCCCCGCCCCGCCGAACGCCTGGATCGTCCAGTCGATCACCTTGCACGCCATCGTCGGCGCGGCGATCTTGATCATGGCGATCTCACGTCGTGCCTCCTTGTTGCCCACCGTGTCCATCAGGCGCGCGGTCTCGAGCACCAAGAGACGCGTCTGCTCGATGGCGATACGGGCCTCGGCGATCCGTTCGACCGTGACGCCGTGTTCGGCGATCGGCCGTCCGAACGCGACCCGGTCGCTCGTGCGACGGCACATCATCTCCAGCGCACGCTCCGCGAGGCCGATCAGTCGCATGCAGTGATGGATCCGACCGGGACCGAGACGGCCCTGCGCGATCTCGAAACCGCGGCCCTCGCCGAGCAGCATGTTGGCGGCCGGGACGCGCACGTCGGTGAAGGTCACCTCCGATGCCCGGTCGGGCATGCCGTAGAAGTTGAACACCGGCAGCGGTCGCAGCACCTCGACGCCGGGGGTGTCGCGCGGGACGAGGATCATCGACTGCTGGCGATGCCGGTCGGGATGGTCCGGGTCGGACTTGCCCATGACGATCAGGAGATCGCAGTGCGGGTGGGTGGCGTTGGTCGTGTACCACTTGTGGCCGTTGATCACGTACTCGTCGACGCCGCGTTCGTCGGTGCGCACGATCGAAGTCTCGATGTTGGTCGCGTCGCTCGATGCGACCGCGGGTTCGGTCATCGCGAACGCCGAACGGATCTCGCCGTCGAGGAGCGGCGTGAGCCAACGCTCCTGCTGCTCCGGCGTGGCGTACCGGACCAGCGTTTCCATGTTGCCGGTGTCGGGGGCCGCGCAGTTGAAGACCTCGGGGGCCAGGTGGGAGCGCCCCATCACCTCGCACAGCGGCGCGTACTCGCGGTTCGTGAGACCCACGCCGAACTCGCTGTCGGGCAGGAACAGGTTCCAGAGTCCCGCCTCGCGGGCGAGGGGCTTGAGCTCTTCCACGACCGGCCACACCGCCCACGGGCCGAGTTCCGTCGATTCGCGGAAGTACCGCTCCTCGTTCGGATAGATGTGTTCGTCCATGAACCGCTCGAGTGCTCGACGCAGCTCGCTGGTCCGTTCGGTCTCGTCCATGCCCATTGAACCGACCACCTTAACTTATACTAAGGTTGCCGTCGACCGAGTGTCGACGACAGAGCGGAGGGGGCTCGACGATGGCGTATCAACTCAAGGATCAAGACATCACACCGCCGGATCCGGAGCAGGTCGAGCGGCGTTCGGTGGCCGCCGACGGCATCGCCGCGCTCGTGATGGCGGTCGCCACCCTGGGCCTGATCGTGCTCATCCTCAGCCAGGTCATCGACTGACCGCCGAGCGACCATGACCTCGGTACTCCACGAACAACCACTCCTGCCACACCTCGTCGTCCGAGCACTCGACGCCCACGACGACGCGCCGTGCATCTTCACCGGCGACCGCGTGCTGACATACGGCGAGACCCGCGACCGCACCAGCCGCATGGTGCAGGCGATGCGCTCGGTCGGCGTGCAGCTCGGCAGCCGCGTGGCGATCCTCTCCAAGAACCGTCCCGAGGTGTTGCTCAACGCGTTCGCGACGCTCGTCAACGGGTGCGTCCTCACACCGCTGCATCCGATGGGGTCCCTCGGCGACCACGCCTACGCCGTCGGCGACGCCGAGATCGACTGCCTGGTGTTCGACACCGAGCACTTCACCGATCGGGCGAGCGAACTCCGCGAGCAGTTCCCCGACCTGATCCTGCTCGGGTTCGGGCCGAACGACGCCGGCCACGACTTCATCGGGCTCGCCGACACGTTCGAACCGGCACCGCTGGTCGCGCCCGACCTGCGTCTCGACGACCTGTGCACCGTGGTCTACACGGGTGGCACGACCGGGCGCCCCAAGGGCGTGCTGATGAGCCAGCGCGTGTGGCAGTCGATGACGTGGATCCAGATGTCGGAGTGGGAGTTCCCCGACGAGATCCGCATCGCGCTCCCCACCCCGCTCTCGCATGCCGCCTTGTCGGTGGTGGCTCCGGTGCTGCTGTCGGGTGGGGCGTTCTACGTCATGGAGTCGTTCAGCCCCGACGCGTTCTTCGATCTCGTCGAGCAACACCGCATCACGTGCTGCATGCTCGTGCCGGTGATGCTGTATGCCCTGCAGGCGCACCCCCGCTACCTGACCGCCGACATGTCGTCGATGGAGACGATCATCTACGGCGCCTCACCGATGAGCCCCGCCAAGCTGGCCGACGCGATCCGACACTGGGGCCCGATCTTCTTCCAGTTCTTCGGCCAGACCGAGGCACCGATGGTGATCACCCATCTCAAGCGGGCCGATCACGACCTGTCCCGACCCGATCGCTTGGCCTCGTGCGGTCGTCCCGTGCCCTGGATGCACGTCGCCCTGCTCGACGAGGAGAACCAGCCCGTCGGCCCGGATGAGTCGGGTGAGATCTGCGTGCGCGGCCCACTCGTGATGGACGGCTACAAGGATCTACCCGACGAAACCGCCGAGGCGCTCTCCGGCGGCTGGCTGCACACCGGTGACGTCGGCCGGTTCGACGACGAGGGCTATCTCTACATCGTCGACCGCACGAAGGACATGGTGATCACCGGGGGCTTCAACGTGTTCCCGCGCGAGGTCGAAGACGTGATCAGCGAGCACCGAGCCGTCAACTCGGTCATGGTGATCGGCGTGCCCGACGCCAAGTGGGGCGAGGCCGTGAAGGCGGTCGTCGTCCTCCAGCCGGGCGAGTCTCCCTCTGACGAACTGACGGAGGAACTGCGCGCCATGGTCAAGCAGGCCAAGGGCTCCCAGCAGGCGCCGAAGTCGATCGACTACGTCGACGCGCTGCCGCTGACGCCCGTGGGCAAGCTCGACAAGAAGGCCGTGCGGGCCCGCTACTGGGACACCGACGGCCGCGCCGTCGGCTGAAGCCCGGCGCACACGCGAACGAGCCCGGCCCCGCCCCGACCGCAGGGGTCGAAACGGAACCGGGCTCGCGTCGTGGCCGGTTCAGCCCTGGGGAATGCCCAGGGCGAGTTCACTCACGTCGACGAAGTCGTTGTCGAGGGGCACGACCTTGCCGTTCTCGAGCTGGCTGTACACCACGCTGCGGTTGAACAGACGGTTGTAGCCCGGGAGCCCATCGGTCCATTCCTGCGTGAAGTCGAGCACGGGGACCATGCCGTCGAGGTCGAGCGCCGTGGTGTTGCTCGCCGCTTCGTAGAACGAC
>CAXAWD010000397.1:0-4050 GCA_963972325.1 uncultured Acidimicrobiaceae bacterium | reverse complement strand
CTGCGACGTCTTGGTCGCCCCTCACCTCTTCGACCGGATCGTCATCGTCGGATGGAGCGATGCCGACGCGCCCACGCGCGGCGACAACTCCATCTGGCGGGCGTCGATCGACGTTGCAACCGGTGAAACGCAGTGTGTCAACCACGCGACGCGCCACCTCGCCACGCGCGCGCTCGTCGACGAGATGGGCCACACGTCGGGCCGGAAAGTGTTCCTCGGCTTCGACTTCCCGCTCGGCTTCCCGCGGGGGTTCGCACGACGTCTCGTCGGCGAGACGGCCAACTGGCGAGCGGTGTGGACCGCCGTCGACGACGCCGTCGACGGCACGCCCGACAACGCCAACAACCGGTACGCAGCCGGAGCCGCACTCAACGGTCGCGCCGGCATGTCGCCCGGCCCGTTCTGGGGATGCCCGGCCGACGAGGACCACGGCTCGGTGAAGTCCGGGCGCCCGGCCACGTTCGCCGGCCTCCCCGAGTATCGGATCGCCGAACAGCGCCTCGCCCGCCGTGGTGTGTCGACCCCGACCGCGTGGCAGCTGCACGGCCCGCTGTCGGCAGGCGGCCGGGCGTTGCTCGGCATGCCGCTCGTGCGCGAGCTGGCCGAGCGCTCCGGTCTCGCCAAACGGGTGCGGCTCTGGCCCTTCGAGACCGGGTGCACCGACGAACCCACCCGCGCCGCCGGCGATGCGGTCGTGATCGGCGAGGTCTGGCCGTGGAGCTACGAACTCGACCCGCGGGCCCACCCGCTCCCCGACGCCGCACGCGCCATCAGCACAGCGCAGCATCTGGCCGCGCTCGACCGGGCCGGGGCCCTGGGCGCACTGTTCGCACCGAACGTCCGCGACGACGACCTCGTCGTCATCGAACGGGAAGAGGGCTGGATCCTCGGGGCCTGAGTCGACCTCGAGCAAAACCGGTTCGGGCTCGGTGCCGCCGCGCTGTCAACATCGTCCGCATGAGTTCGCTCGCCGACATCGCCCAACCGTTCATCGACGTGGCACACCGCATCGTGTGGGCCACCGTCGCCACCATCGACACCGACGACCGGCCGAGGTCGCGTGTCCTGCACCCCATCTGGGAGTGGGACGGCGAGCGGTTCGTCGGCTGGATCGCCACCGGCCCGACCCCGGTCAAGGTCGCGCACCTCGCCCATCGTCCGTTCGCCTCGGTCAACTACTGGGACCAACAGCAGGACATCGCCACCGCCGAATGCGAGGTGGCGTGGCATCACGACGACGAGACGTGCACCCGCGTGTGGGACCTGTTCGAACACGGACCCGAGCCCGTCGGCTACGACCCGCGAATCATTCCGGTGTGGGACGATCCGACCCAGCCCGAGTTCGCGGTGCTACGACTCGACCCGTGGCGGCTGCGGGTGTTCCCCGGGTCGATGCTGGGCACGGGCGAAGGCGACATCCTCGACTGGCACCGCTGACCCGACACACGCCTGTTCAGCGGTGTTCGAGCGTCGATCGTGTTCGGGCATCACTGGTGCTCGAACATGGCGATCGCCCGCAGCCGGCGTTCGATGTGGTGTTCGAGCGCTCGGGTGGCGAGGGCGCCGACCTCGTGGGTGGCCGGTGATTCCTCCAGGGCGAGCGCCTGGTTGAGGCGGCCACCGAGGATGTCGCGCATGATCGCGAGCGCGGCCGGACTGATCGAGCCACCGCTCCGACACGACCGGCACAACGTGCCACCCTCGTTCAGGTCGAACGCGACCATCGCCGTGTCGGGCTCGGATTCGCCGCAGCGCACGCAGGCGTCGAGTTGTGGTTCGAGGCCTTCGGCGGCGAGCAGCTTCCAGTAGAACGCCGGGACGTTCAGCGGTGCCGGCCGGTCCGCGATCGTTCGCAGCACGCCGACCGCCATGTGATACAGCCTCGGGTTGGGTTCACGTTCGAGTCCGAGCTGGTCGACCGCTTCGAGCGTCGCCATCGCCTGGGACGCACGATCGAGCGAGGTCAGCAACGGTGCGAGCGGTTCGACCGACTCGGCCTGGCTGACGATGTCGAGCTCCCGCCCACGGTACAGCAGCAGCCGAACGTGGCTCATCGGCTCCAACCGCGCGCCGAACTTGGACTTCGTCTTGCGAACACCCTTCGCGACGGCGCGCACCTTGCCGTTCTCGGCCGTCATGAACACGACGATCCGGTCGGACTCGCCGAGTTTGTACGTGCGCAACACGACACCGACGTCGCGATACAACTCCTTCATTCGTCGAGCCCGCCGAATCTGCGGCGCCGGTTGGAGAAGTCGTTGATCGCCTCGGACAGATCGTCGACGTCGAGTTCGCCCCAGTCGACCGGCAGGAAGACGAGCTCGGCGTAGGCCAGCTCCCAGACCAGTGACGGCGGGAGCTGTGTGGGCGGGCCGAGCACCACCACGAGATCGGGTTCGCCATCGGCCGGCTCGTACAGCGCAGCGGCGACGGTGGCCTCGTTGACCTCGTCGGTCGGATCGAGGCGCTGCATCGCGTCGGCGAACCGTTGACGGCCGTCGCCGCAGGGGTCGACGATGACCTCGCAGGTGCCCACACGTCGACGCCACGGCCGCAGACCTCCGTCGTCGGGCTCGGTTCCGTCGGCCGAACCCGGCTCGTACGCCCGCAACGTCAGCCAGGGCACCCCGATGCGGGCGCACAAGCCACCGAGCGACTCGACACGCTCGTCCCACCGCTCCTCCGACAGCGCCGACCAGTCGTGCAGCGTGCCGCCGACGACCAGGACGTGTCGCAGCGATGAATGGCTCACGGAGCTGGTCGATTCCACTGCCCCATTCTCACACGCGACCTGTCGCTAACGTGGACGCTCTGTGAGCAGCCCGACGACCCGCGCCCTGCACGTCGCGTGCATCATGGACGGCAACGGCCGTTGGGCGGGCCATCGCGGCCTCCCCCGCACCGCCGGGCACACCGAGGGCGAGGAGAATCTCGCCCGGCTCGTGCGGGTCGCGGTGCACCGCGACATCGGCTGGTTGACGGTGTTCGGATTCTCCACGGAGAATTGGGTTCGCCCCCGGGCCGAGGTCCGTCACATCCTCGGCCTCCACGAGAAGTTGTTCGGGCGCGTCGCCGAACTCAACGAGTTGAACGTACGCATCCAGTGGATCGGGCGACCGTTCGACAGTCCGACGGCCCGCACCCCGAAGTACGTGCAACGTGCGATCCGCAAGGCGATCGCCGACACCGCCGACAACACCGGCATGGTGCTGACCATCGCGTTCGACTACGGCGGCCGCACCGAGTTGATGTCGGCCGTTCGAGCGGCGCGCGCGGCCGGCGAACCGGTCACCAAGGAGTCGGTGAACGCACATCTCTACCTGCCCGACGTCCCGCCGGTCGACGTGATGGTCCGAACCAGTGGCGAGCAACGGGTGTCCAACTTCCTGCTCTGGCAGAGCGCCGGTTCGAAGATCCACTTCACCGACACCGCCTGGCCCGACTTCGACGCCGCCGACCTCGACGCCGCGATCGCGCTCGTTCGATGAGCGACGGCAATGCCCGAGCGCTCGCCGCGCTCGACGCCGTCACCGCCGCGCTGCCGGCGGCCGAGGAGCGGGCCGGCCAGCGCGAGATGGCCGAACTCGTGGCCGGTGCGATCGAACACGGTCGCCACCTCGTCGTGCAGGCCGGTACGGGCACCGGCAAGACCCTCGCCTACCTCGTACCGGCGATCAACTCCGGCAAACGCACCGTGGTCGTCACCGCCACCAAGGCGCTGCAAGACCAGCTCGCCTCGAAAGACCTGCCCTTCCTGTCGGCACAGCTCGCCGAACAGGGCATCGATGTCGACTGGGCGGTGTTGAAGGGACGCAGCAACTATCTGTGCCTCCAGCGGTTGCGCGAAACGAACGACCCGGCGCAGGCGCAGCTCGACCTCGACGACATGTCGGCCGTGACCAAGCTCGAGGTGAAGAAGCTCGGCGAGTGGGCGGCCACCTCGAAGACCGGCGACCAGGCCGAACTCGACTGGAACCCCGGCGACGCGTCGTGGCGAGCGGGCAGCGGCGGCCCCCCCGAAAGCCCCGGGGGCGGGCCCCGCCCAGGGGG
>CAXAWD010000396.1:0-4088 GCA_963972325.1 uncultured Acidimicrobiaceae bacterium | reverse complement strand
TACAGTCGGGCGAGCACGAGCGACGACATGACCATGCCGGTGCCGGCCAGCGTCAACAGGCCGATGTCGGCGCCGGCGAACCCGTAGACGCCCCAGAGAGCGGCCTCGGCGAAGGCGATGGCCCAGGTGGCGAGCGACACGCCGGACACGTCGATCGTGCGGTAGACCGCCACGACGGCGGGGAACAACTGCACCCCGTACAGGGCGCCGAGCGTGATGCCGGCCGTCACCCAACCACCGAGTAGTAGGGCAATCACCGGAACGGTGCTCACGGCAGCGACGGCGGCGAGCGCCGGGGGGAGTGACTGGCGGGCGGTCACGGGGGAGAAGCGGACCACGCCGACCGTGATCACCAGATACGACGCGACCGAAACGACGCTGACCGGCACGATGCCGAAGTCGTTGACCCCGATGCCGTAGATGCCCCACCAGGCATTGACCGTCGCGCTGATGGCCGCCCAGGTCACCGACACGCCGTCGGTGCGGCGGGTGCGGAGCAGCTTGCGCGCCTGCGGTACCGCCATGGAGGCGCCGAGCACGTTGGCGGCGATCACGACGAGGGTCAGCGTGGTCATGTCCATTCGGACGAGCATAAACGATATAGACCCTTACATTCGAGTTCGATCCTGTGACGTTCGTCTCCCTGGCCGTAGCCTGTGGTCATGTTCGTCCGCGCCGATTCGCTCGACGAGGAGCTCAGGGTCACGATCGACGCCGCGATGGAGTTGGCGAACGCCATCGTCGACGACGAGCCGGATCTGGCCGAGCGCCTTCGCGCCGTTCTCGTGGAACACGACTTCACTCGGGCCCGAACCGCGAGCCCGGCCGAACTCGACGCCTTCGTCGACCGCTCGGTGCCACTCGGTCGGCTGTTCGGATCGTTGCCCGACCTCGACCTCGTCGATGCGGTCGAGCGGGTGAACGGCGCGCTCGAGTCGTGTGCGATCGCCCCGGCGCTCAGCGCACACGACGGCTTTGCGCTGCACATCCACTGGACGCCCCCGACCACGCCGTTCGCGCATCAGGTCGCGGTCGACCTGCTCATGGGGCTGGCGCAGACGCTGTGTGACCACGGTGTCGATCGCTTCGGCCGATGCGCCGCCGACGGCTGCGAGCACGTGTTCTACGACGCCACCAAGAACCGGTCGCGACGCTTCTGTTCCGATCAACGCTGCGCCAGCCGAACCCACACCGCAGCGCATCGGGCCCGCCGATCGCGCGAGGGTTGAGCCATGCCGGCCCGCAAACGCAATCGCCGTCGACCCGAACACCCCGACCCGCTGGTGAGGTTCGGGCAGGCGCTCGGTCGGGCCAAGGAAGCCGAACGGGCCGAACAGCAGCGGATCCAGGCCGAGCGGGAAGCCGAAAAGCTGGCGGCCCGGTTGGCCGCCGAACATGCGGCGGCGCTCGCCGCTGCGGAGCAACGCCTCGAGCGGGCGATCGCGGCGGTGAAGTCGAGCCGATCGTCGGGGTCGGGCTCGGCCGAGGCCGATGTCGCCTATCGGGTGGCGAAGGCCGACGTGGTCGAGTTGCAGACCGGCGAACGTCCCTCGTGGGCCCCCGACGCCGACTGACGTCCGACGAACTCGGCCCGACGAACTCACACGTCCGTGGTTACACCTGTGTCATTCGCCGCGGTAGAGTGTCTCGCAATGTCCATCGACGTGCACACGCCCATCTACGACGGGCCGTTCGACCTGCTCCTGCAGCTGATCTTGAAAGAGCAGGTCGACCTGTACGAAATCGACCTGTCGCACATCGTCGACGGCTATCTCGCCGAGCTCGAGAAGATGCAGACCCTCGATCTCGACGTCACCACCGAATTCCTGCTGATCGCGGCCACCCTGGTCGAGCTCAAGACCCGTCGCCTGCTCCCCGGTCAGAACGACATGGACCTCGACGAGGAGTTCGCACTGTGGGAAGAGCGCGACCTGCTGCTCGCCCGCCTCATCGAGTGCAAGACGTTCAAGGACGTGGCGCAGATCTTCCATCGGTTGGCCGACGAGGCCGACCTGTCGTTCCCGCGCACCGTCGGTCCCGACGAGCGGTTCGCCGAACTGATGCCGGATCTCCTCGAGGGCACCAGCCTGCGCCGCTTCCAGAGTGCCGCGATCCGGGCGCTCACGCCCCGGCCCGAGCCGATCGTCGACCTGTTCCACGTCAACCCGATCAAGGTCACCGTCGCCGATGCCGTCGCCGAACTGATCGACGAACTGCCGCGCGCCGGCCGGATCTCGTTCCGCCGCCTGACCGCCGACCTCGCCGACCGCATCGAGGTCATCGTCCGATTCCTGGCGGTGCTCGAGCTGTTCAAGCAGGGATTCGTCGAGATCGATCAGCCCGAGCGCTTCGGTGACATCGACGTGTCGTGGTGTGGTGACGCCGAGGCGACGGCCGAGAGCATCCTGATCGACGCCTACGAGGGCTGAAACCGGGTAAGACTGGTGACCATGTCGGACGAACTGCTGCCGGTCGAGGATCAGATCGCGGCGTTCAAGCGCGCGATCGAGGCCGTCGTGATCGTGTCGCACGACCCCGTGCCGCCCGACCTGCTCGCCCAGCTGCTCGAACAACCGGTCGGTTCCGTCGAGCAGTGGTGCGAAGAGCTCGCCGCCGAGTACGTCGAACAGCAACGGGGTTTCGAACTGCGTCGTGTGGCCGGTGGCTTCCGCTACCAGACCCACCCCGAACAGACCCCGTACGTCGAGCGGTTCGTGCTGCACGATCAGAAGGCCCGGTTGTCCGGCGCCGCGCTCGAAACGCTGGCGATCATCGCCTACAAGCAGCCGATCTCGCGGGCCCAGGTCGCGTCGATCCGCGGGGTCGATCCCGACGGTGTCATCCGCACGCTCCAGGCGCGTGGCTACATCGACGAGGCCGGCCGCGACACCGGTCCCGGTCAAGCCGTGCTCTTCGGTACCACCGCCCAGTTCCTCGAGAAGCTGGGCATCGATTCATTGGACGACCTTCCCCCGATCGCCGAGTTCATCCCCGACGCCGACGTCGTCGAGGTCCTCGAACACGGGTTGCGGGTCGATACGAGCGATGGCAGCCCATCCACCTGACGGCCCCCAACCGGAGCCACCGCTCTGGGAACAACAGGCAGCCCAGAACCGTCAACTGCCCGGTGGCGAACGCCTGCAGAAGGTGCTGGCCTCCACCGGCTGGGGGAGCCGCCGGGTCTGCGAGGAGCTGATCGCCGAGGGCCGGGTCACCGTCAACGGTGAGGTCGCCGCGCTCGGACGTCGCGTCGACGCCGAACACGACCTGATCGAGGTCGACGGTGCACCCGTCGGGGTGCGCCCGGGGCTCGTGTACTACCTGCTCAACAAGCCGGCCGGTGTGGTCACCACCGCGAAGGACACGCACGGCCGCAAGACGGTGGTCGACCTCGTGCCGTCGGAGCCCCGAGTGTTCCCGGTCGGGCGGCTCGACGCCGACACCGAGGGGCTCCTGCTGCTCACGAACGACGGCGACATCACGCACCGGATCACACACCCGAGCCACGGCGTGGAGAAGGAATACCTGGTCCACGTCAAGGGCCGGCTCACCGCCGGGCAACTGCGGCAGTTGCGCGAGGGGGTCGAGCTGGACGACGGCGTCACGTCGCCGGCCCAGGCGTCGCAGCCGTCGCCGGGCATCATCCGCCTGACCATCCACGAGGGCCGCAACCGCCAGGTGCGCCGGATGTGCGACGCGATCGGCCATCCGGTCATGCGGCTGGTGCGCACCCGGGTCGGGCCGATCACCGACCGGTCGCTGCGCCCCGGCGACTATCGCGAGCTGAGCACGGCCGAACGGCGTGCACTAACCGAAGCGGTGGCCGATCCGGGCCGCCGGTACGATTCCGGACCGTGACGAGCCAGCGCATCGCGAACGTCATCGGCCTCGGTCTGGTCGGTGGCTCCGTCGCGCTCGGGCTGCGGCAGCGGGGTTGGCAGGTGCACGGCGACGACGCCCGCGCCGAAACGGTCGCCCGGGCTGTCGACCTGGAGGTCATCGACGCCGCCGGACTCGCCCCCGACGCCGAGATCACGTTCGTGGCGGTGCCGGTGCTGGCGATCGCCGACTCGGTGAAGCGCGCCCTC
>CAXAWD010000395.1:0-4104 GCA_963972325.1 uncultured Acidimicrobiaceae bacterium | reverse complement strand
GCTCACCGAGGACACGATCGAACTGATCGGTGGCGACCGTGCCGCTTTCGACCGGTCCGACGTGCAGCTCGACCCGAACTGGATCGGCGACGACTACGCGGTCCCGACCCGGGCCGGCGACGCGGCGATCCGTTGGGCGGCGCGCCACGGCGGCTGGGTGCTCGACCGGGTGTACTCCGGCAAGGGTTTCGCCGGGCTGATCGGCAACGCCGAGGCAGGGCGGTGGCCCGAGGGCAGCGACCTGGTGTTCATCCACACCGGTGGGATGCCGGCGCTGTTCGCGCCCGGCGGCGCCCCCGAACCCCAGTAGCGTTCACCCCATGACTGAGATCCTCGACGTCGACCTGTTGGCCTTCGAGAACAGCACCGGCCCGGCGCGACGCGCCGTGGTCGACGGTGTCACACGCAGCCTCGCGACCGGGTTCGTCTACACCCACCACGATGTGTCGGAAGATCTGATCGACACGGCGTACGGAATGCTCGCCACGTTCTTCGAACTCGAGCAGGAGGTCAAGCAGGAGTTCACCGTGCCGGGCGCCAACGGCCAGACCGGCTACACCGGACTGTTGGTCGAAACCGCGGCCAACAGCGATCAGCCCGACTGGAAGGAGATGCTCAACTGGTCGACGCCGATCGCCGCCGGGCATCCGTTGCGACGAGACTTCGCGACGGCGTACCCCGAGCAGATGCTCCCCGAGTCGGCGGTGCCCGGGATCACCGACGTGCTGTACCGGTTCCACGACGCGATCGCCGATCTGCAGCGACGGTTCCTCCGGGTCATCGCCGAGGGCATCGGCTGTCACGAGACGTTCTTCGACGACATGGTGAAGGACGGGCCGACGCTCACGCGGGCGATCCGCTACCCACCGATGGGCGAGGTGCCCGAAGACGGTCACGTCTGGGCCGGCGCCCACGGCGACATCAACCTGATCACCGCGCTGCCGCGGGCCACGGCGCCCGGTCTGCAGGTGATGGTCGACGACGAGTGGGTCGACGCGGTCGCGCCCGAGGGCCAGGTCATCATCAACACCGGCATCATGCTGGAACGGTTGACCAACGGCGCGATCCCGATCGGGTGGCACCGGGTGGTCGCCGCGCCGGGCTACGAGGGCGAGCGATACAGCGTGGTCCAGTTCTGCCACCCCCGCCCGTGGACCGTGCTGGCCCCCGTGTCGACCTGCTGCACCCCCGAGCGGCCGCAGCGATTCAGCGCCATCACGGCCGCCAACGCGCTCGCCGAGGTGCTCTACGAGATCAACCTGGTCGAAGAGGCCCGGCGGGTGTGAACGCCCCGGCCGACATCACGCCCGACACCAGATAGCGCACGGGTACGTCGAAGTCGTCGTCCCAGCCCTCGGGCGGCTGGTTGCCGGACGCACCCGGCCCGAACGGGTCGTTCGGAGCCCATTCGCACCCTTCGGGGGCGAGGATCAGGGCCGATCGCCCGTACGCCGTGACCGTGCCGTCGGCCTTCAGTACCCAACCGCCGTTGAGGATCGCGTCGACGGCGACGTCGGTGCGCCGCCATGCGCTCGCCGTGTCGACGTCCGAGACCAGCCGGTCGTCGGCCGGAACCGACCAGGGGCCGATCCCGACGTGGCACGCCTGGGCCCGCTGCGCCTCGACCACGAGTCGGTCGGCGTCGAGTCGAGTGCCGTCCTGCTCGTACACGGTCAATCGCAGGTGGGGCCACACGGTCTGGGTCGGTGCGCCGCGGTGCTCGTCGCCGGGCATCGGATCGGTGTCGCCGAGGTAGCCGAGGATCTGCCCGGCGCGCACCTTCGTACCGACCCGACCCAGTGCGGTGAACCGCAACGAACGGTCGGCGTCGCCGTCGACGGTGCCCTGGTTGTCGTCGTTGAACCCGGCGTAGTGGAACCGTCGGCCGGCGACGTCGGTCACGGTGAGCGTCACGGTGCCGGACACCGGGTCGCCGTACTCGACCGAGGTGACCACCCCGTCGACCGCGGCGAGCACGGGCTGCAGTTTCTGGCCGTAGACGATCGCGGCGGTGCCGGTGTCGCACGCATCGTCGGCGCACGGCTGGGGCGGGGCGACCACCGCTCCGCCGAGGAGCGGGAACGCGATCTGTTCGAGCGCGTCGGGGTTGCGCTCGACGGCCGGTGGCAGGCCTGACAGGTACTCCAATCCCGGCGGTGCGAGCGCGAGCGAGAACCCAGACGGGTCGCCGGTCACGAACGCGAGTACTTCGAGCCAGCGACGCTGGTACTCACGCACGGTCAGGCGATTGCCGTACTGCGGGAGCGGCACCTCGTCCATCAGTTCGGGTTGGCGGGCTGCCTTCGGGTAGTACCAGATGACGGGCACCATCGAGACGTCGCCCCGCCACGTCCAGAGGATCGACCGGACGTCGGCGAGGGCTCGCTCGTCCTGGATCTCCGGTGGCGCGAGGTAGGCGTGCGGGTAACCGGCGTAGTTGTTCCAGGTGCTGGCGATGAACTGGTAGGCACCCGAGGCCCGGCCCTTGTTCGGCGGGGCGTCGTATCTGCCGCCCGATTCGAGCGTGCGGATCGTCAGCAGGATCTGGCCGAGGTCGTCGGGGATCTCCACACCGAGCGGTGCCGCCGGCGCCGTGGCGGCGGGCACCGTGGTCGTGGTGGTGGGTGCCGCGGTGGTCGTGGTCGGGCACGGCGGTGGGGGTGTCGTCGTGGTCGTGGTGGTGGTCGTGCCCGGCAGCGTCGTCGTGGTCGTGGTGGTGCTGGTCGTCGTGGTGGTGCTGGTCGTCGTCGTGGTGCCGGGCTGCGTGGTGGTGGTCGTCGTGGTCGTCGGTGGCAGACACGCCACCGTCGTGGTGGTCGGTTGCGTCGTCGCGGGCGACGAACTCGTCGTCGATCGCGGCGTGGTGCTCGTGGTGGTGCTCGTGGTGGTGGACGTCGACGTGACGGGCGTGACGGTGGGGGTGCTCGTCGTGGTGGTCGTCCTGGTGGTCGTCGTGGTGGTCGTCGCGGTGCTCGTGGTGGTGGTGGTCGTGGTGGTGCTCGACGCAGCAGACGGATCCGGCGTCGTCGTGCTGGTTGTGCTGCTGGTGACGGCGGTGGACGACGGTGGTGGCGTCGCCGACGCCACCACGTTCGGGACGAGGAACGCGCCGATGGACAGCAAGCCGATCGCAACGGGATGGATGGTGGCGCGGGCCATGGTGTTCCTCGGTGTTCTCCCGCCCGCCGAAGCGGACAGCCAGACGCTAACGGGTTCGACACCCGGAGCGGGTCGGGGCGTCGCCCACCGATCGGATCGCGCCTCGGCACGACCGCGGGCAGGTCGCCGGGTACGCCCCGACGGTAACGTCGTCGGCGATGAGCGCACCGCCGGATCACCAGGGAGACGTGATCCTCGCGATCGACATCGGCGGCACCAAGTTCGCCTCCGGTCTGATGACCTCGCGGGGCGCCCTGCTCGACCGCAGCAGGATCGACGTGGAACCCGACGTGGGCCCGCAGTCGCACTTCGCTGCGCTCGCCTCGATCGTGGCCGAACAGCTCGACCGAGCCGAACAGCACGACGTGCGCGTGCGGGCGATCGGCATCGGCTCCGCCGGTCCGATCGAGCGCAACTGCGAGACCGTCTCGCCGGTCAACATCTCGTCCTGGCGGGGGTTCCCGTTGCGTTCCCACCTGATCGATCTGACCGGTCTGCCGGTGTACGGCGACCTCGACGCCAAGGCGCTCGCCCTGTCGGAGGGATGGCTGGGTGCCGCCCAGGGCGTCTCCAGCTTCTGCGCGATGACGGTGTCGACCGGCGTCGGCGGCGGGTTCGTGATCGACGGCGAACTCCTCGACGGTGCAACCGGCAACGCCGGACACGTCGGCCACATGATCGTCGAACCCGGCGGACGGCGCTGCGGGTGCGGTGCCCGCGGATGCCTCGAGGCCGAGGCATCCGGCCTCGCCATCGAAGCGATCACCGGACGTCCGCCCACCGAACCCACCTACGACATCATGCGGCGCACCGGACGCCTCGTCGGCCGGGCCGCCGGCATGATCTGCACGTCGATGGACATCGACCTCGTCGTCGTCGGAGGGGGCGTCGCGCTCGGATTCGCGGCCACGTTCTTCAACGCCGCTCAGGAGGACATCGACCGCG
>CAXAWD010000394.1:0-4106 GCA_963972325.1 uncultured Acidimicrobiaceae bacterium | reverse complement strand
GTGAGGGAGCGCCAGCGAGTGAGCGGTTGTCCGCGGCCTGCGTGGCCGGGGAACGCTGCTACTGGCTCCCGCCGGCGACCTCGCCGACCAGCAGTTCCGGTTGCACGTTGGTGTAGTTCGGCACGTCGCCCATGATCTCGGCGCCGTGGGCGGCCATGCCGGCGTTGAAACCATCCTGGTCGGTGACCATCGCCCAGCCCATCGCGGCGTACTTGCCGTCGGCGATGGTGGCGGCACCCCAGCCTTGACAGGCGTCGCCGAGCGCATCGGCGAACAGCGGCATGTGCTTCGACGTGTAGTAGTCCATGTCGAACGTGGAGTCATCGGTGCGCGGATACAGGATCGTGACAGCAAGCATGGGGTCAGTCTCGCAGAAGTCGGTCGGATGGTCGACAGCCGAGCTGGTTGACTGGCGGGCGTGAGCGCGAACGACCTCTCGGCCCTCCTGCTCGACCGCACCCGCTTGGCGGTCGCCGGTGCGTTGGCGGTCGGGCCCGGCACCACCGCCGACCTCGTGGCGACCACCGGGCTGGGCGACAGAACGATCCTGACCGTGATCGGCGATCTCAGGTCGGCGGGGCTGGTTCGGCTCGAGACCGATGGCGTCTACGCGCTCGACGACGAGGCGCTCGGCGCGGCGGCGCGGGCTGCAGCGACGGTCGAGATCCCCATGGACCCGGCGATCGGCTACGGCATGACCGACGACGAACGGGTCGTCCTGGCCCGCTTCTTCTCCGGTCGCGTGCTCGACGAGATCCCGTCGCAGCGGGCGAAACGACTGATCGTCCTCCAGCGGCTGGCGCTCGAGTTCGATGTCGGTCGCCGCTACACCGAGTTCGAGGTCAATGACGTGTTGGGTGCGTTCCACCCCGACTGGTCGGCGCTCCGCCGCGGGCTGGTCGACGAAGGGTTCCTCGATCGGGAACCGACCGCCGGCGGCAACTCGTACTGGCGCAGCGGTGGGCGCGTCACCGAGTTGCCGCCCGAGTGACCCGGTGGGCGACACCCGGGTCGCCCTACGCTGCCGCCATGGGCGTCGCCGACATGTATCGAACCTTTCGCTCCACCGTGCAGTTCCGACAGCTGGAACTGGACCCGGTCGCGCGACGGCTGCGCACCGCGGTCACCGTCGACGACTTCCGTCGGATCGCTCGACGGCGTCTGCCGCGCGGGGTCTTCGACTACATCGACGGCGGCGCCGAGGACGAGCGCACCATGGCGGAGAACGCGGGATCGTTCGCGAATCTCGAGTTCCGGCCCAACGTCCTGCGTGACGTCAGCGAGATCGACACCGGCACCACGCTGCTCGGCAAGCACCTGCCGGTTCCGCTGGTGCTCGCACCAACGGGGTACAGCCGGATCGCCCACTCGCAAGGTGAGTTGTCGGTCGCTCGAGCGGCGGCGCGTGCCGGGTTGCCGTACTCGCTGTCGACGATGAGCACTCGATCGATCGAAGAGGTGGCCGCCGTGTCCGACGGCCCGAAATGGTTCCAGGTGTACACGTGGAAGGACCGCGGGCTCGTGCGCGAACTCGTGGAACGGGCGCACGCTGCGGGCTACGAGGCGATGTGGCTCACCGTCGACACCGCCGTGCTCGGTCGGCGCGAACGCGACGTGCGCAACGGTTTCGCGATCCCGCCGCAGTTGGGGCCGGGCACGATCCTCGACGGGCTGCTGCACCCGGCCTGGACACTCGACTTCCTCACCAACGAGCCGATGGAGTTCGCCAACGTCGCGCACCACGCCGATCACGGTGCCGGCATGCCGATGGCCGAGCACGTGATGAAGAACTTCGACCAGAAGCTCAGCTGGGACGACGTCGAGTGGCTGCAGTCGATCTGGGATCGCCCGCTCGTGCTCAAAGGCATCCAGACCGTGGAAGACGCCCGACGGGCCGTCGATCTGGGTGTGCAGGGCATCGGGCTGTCCAACCACGGTGGACGCCAACTCGACGGTGCCCCGATCCCGATCGAACTCGTCGAACCGGTCGCCCAGGAGCTGCAGGGCGCCGCCGCGATCATCTGCGACGGCGGCATCCGGCGGGGCAGCGACATCGTCAAGGCGCTGGCGCTCGGTGCCGACGCCTGCTCGATCGGGCGGCCCTACCTGTACGGCCTCGGTGCGGCGGGGGGACGCGGCGTCGATCAGGGGCTCCGGCTGCTCCGCGAGGGTGTCGAGCGCACGATGGCACTCACCGGACGACGTTCGATCCCCGAGATCGATCGCGACCTCGTCGGATGGCGGTCGTGAGGTTCCGGCCCGGCGGTGGCCCGGTCGGGTAGGGTCGAACCTGTGTTCGTTCGGAGTCTTTGCTGATGCGCGTGCTGGGGATCGATCCCGGTCTCACCCGGTGTGGCTACGCGGTGGTCGACGGTCGCGGCCCGGGTGCCGCCCAGGCGGTCACGTTGGGTGTGATCCGCACGCCGGCGTCCCACGAGCTGCCGTACCGGCTCGCGTCGTTGCGTGACGAACTCGTCGGGCTCATCCGCGAGTTCGAGCCCGACGTGGTGTCGGTCGAGCGAGTGTTCTTCCAGACCAACGTGCGCACGGCGATGAGCGTCGGGCAGGCGAGCGGCCTGGCGCTGTGCGAGGCGGCCGCGGCCGGTTGCGTCGTGGTGCAGTACACGCCCAACGAGGTCAAGAACACGGTCGCCGGGTTCGGCGGCGCCACCAAGCAGCAGATCCAGAAGATGGTGCAGGCGCGGCTCAAGCTGTCGCAGCTCCCCAAGCCGGCCGACGCGGCCGACGCCGCGGCGTTGGCGCTGTGCCACCTGGCCTTCGCCCCGATGTCGCGCCACGTCGCCGCGGCAACGGCAGGGGCGCGCCGATGATCGGCTCACTGCGCGGCGAGATCCTCGAACGCGACCTCGACGGGTCGGTGCTGATCGAGGTGGGCGGGGTCGGCTACGTCGTCAACGTGTCGCAACGGGCGTTGGCCGAGCTCGAGCCGTCGACCACGGCGTTCCTGTACGTCCACCACCACATCCGCGAGGCCGATCAGCAACTGTTCGGCTTCCTGACCCGTGACGAACGCATCACGTTCCAGACGCTGATCGGCACGCACGGCGTCGGTCCGGCCCTGGGCATGGCGATCATCGCCACACATCCGCCGGCGGCGCTCGTCGACATCGTGTCCAATCAAGACGTGGCGTCGCTCACGCTCGTGCCGGGCGTCGGCAAGAAAACCGCCGAGCGACTGCTGGTCGAACTCAAGTCGCGCCTCAGCGTGCCCGTGCTCGATGGCGGCGGTGGCGGCGAGGGCGGCTCCGCGATGTCCGACGTCCGCGAGGCGCTGAGCGGGCTCGGGTACGGCGAGAGCGAGATCCGCGACACCCTCCGCGAGCTGAGCCCCACCGGCGATGCCGCCGCCCTGCTCCGCGATGCCCTGAAGGCGCTGGGTGCCCGCCGTGCGTGACGAGTTCAGCGATCCGGGCATCGTGTCCGACGTCGAGGAGTCGGTCGAGGCCGGGCTCCGCCCGCGGGCACTCGACGAGTTCGTCGGTCAGCGCGAGCTGAAGGAGCACCTCTCGATCGTGCTCGAAGCAGCCCGGCGCCGGGGTCAATCCGTCGACCACCTGCTGTTCGCGGGGCCGCCGGGGCTCGGCAAGACCACGCTGGCCGGCATCGTCGCCACCGAGATGCAGTCGCATCTGCACATCACGTCGGGCCCGGCGCTCGAGCGGGCGGGCGACCTGGCGGCGATCCTCACCAAGCTCGAAGAGGGCGACGTGCTGTTCGTCGACGAGATCCACCGGCTCTCGCGGGCGGTCGAGGAGATCCTGTACCCGGCGATGGAGGACTTCCAGCTCGACATCGTGGTCGGCAAGGGGCCGGCGGCGTCGAGCATCCGGCTCACGATGCCGCCCTTCACACTCGTCGGCGCCACCACCCGAACGGGCATGATCACCGGTCCGCTGCGCGACCGATTCGGGCTCGTGGCGCGACTCGACTACTACGAGGACGAGGAGCTGCAGCAGATCGTCGTGCGGGCCGCCGGCATCCTCGACGTCGACATCGACACCGACGGGGCCTGGGAGATCGCACGCCGATCGCGAGGCACGCCGCGCATCGCCAACCGGCTGTTACGGCGGGGCCGGCGCCTCGCC
>CAXAWD010000393.1:0-4107 GCA_963972325.1 uncultured Acidimicrobiaceae bacterium | reverse complement strand
GGATGCATGAGTGCCCGGAGCGGTGGGTACCGTGAACGACATCGACGCGCAATCGACTCCCACTCCGAAGCGGCCGCTCGTCATCGCCGCCAACCGGCTCCCCGTCGCGCTCAACGACGACGGCGAATGGGAGACCAGCCCCGGTGGGCTCGTCCGGGCCCTCCTGCCGATCGTTCAGGAGAGCGAGGGCGCCTGGGTGGGCTGGACCGGACAGGCCGACAGCGCCGCCGACATCATCCACACCGACGGCATCGAGATGCACCCGGTGCCGATCTCTGCCGACGAGATGGAGCGGTACTACGAAGGCTTCGCCAACGACACGCTGTGGCCGCTGTACCACGACGCGATCAAGGAATCGAACTTCGACGGCGACGACTGGAACGCCTACGTCGCCGTCAACGAGCGGTTCGCGGTCCGCATCGCCAACATCGCACCGGCGAACGCACTCGTCTGGATCCACGACTACCACCTCCAGCTCGTCCCGGCGATGCTGCGGGCGCAACGGTCCGACGTTCGGATCGGATGGTTCAACCACATCCCGTTCCCACCGCTCGAACTCTTCCAGCGGCTGCCGTGGCGCACCGAGATCATCAAGGGCCTCCTCGGTGCCGACGTGCTCGGCTTCCAACGCGAACGGGGCGCCCGCAACTTCATCGCGGCGGCCCACCAACTGGTCGACGCGACCGAGGTCGACGACAACCTCGTCAACTTCGACGGCCGCAACGTACACGTCGGCAACTTCCCGATCTCGATCGACGTCGACGAGTTCGAGCTGCTCGCGAGCGGCCGCGCCATTCGCCAGCGCACCGCCCAGATCCGCACCCGACTCGGCGACCCCGAAGTGATCCTGCTCGGGGTCGACCGCCTCGACTACACCAAAGGCATCGGAGCCCGCCTCCGGGCATTCGGCCGACTGCTCGACAGCGGCCGACTCGACCCCGAGCGCCATGTCATGGTGCAGATCGCGACGCCGACCCGACAGGGTGTCGAGCTCTACCAGGAGGAGCGGCGTGAGATCGAACAGATCGTCGGCGAGATCAACGGTGTCCACGCGCGACTCGGTTTCCCGGTCATTCACTACCTCCATCAGATGCTGCCGCTCGGCGAGCTGATACCGCTGTACCGAGCCGGCGACGTGATGCTGGTCACGCCGTTCCGTGACGGCATGAACCTCGTCGCCAAGGAGTACGTGGCGGCACACGTCGACGGCGACGGTGTGCTCGTGTTGTCCGAGTTCACCGGGGCCGCCGACGAGCTCGAAGACGCCCTCCTGGTCAACCCGCACGACGAGCACACGTTCGACGACGTGATCGTGCGAGCGGTCGAGATGCACCGTCACGAACGCCGACCCCGGATGGAGGCGATGCGCAAGGCGATCGAATCCGCCAACGTCAGCATGTGGGCACGCTCGTTCATGGACGTCCTCGACACGTGAGCGCACCTCGCGACCTCACCCCCGACCAGCTCGCCGAGCTGGTCCGGCCGCACCTCGCCGGTGGCCTCGTCGCGTTCGACGTCGACGGTGTCCTGGCCCCCATCGTCGCCCACGCCGACGACTCCCGTCTGTCGCCCGACGTCCACGACCTCCTGGCGTCGTTGGCCACGCGCACCACGGTCGGCATCGTGTCGGGACGAGCGCTCGAGAGCCTCGAGCGGTTGTTCGCGTTCCCGGACGAACTCCACGTGTTCGGCAGTCACGGCCTCGAAGAACGCGGCGAGTCGGCGAACGCGCTCGACGACGACGAGCAGTACACGTTCGAACAGCTCGAGATCATCGCCAGTCGCGGCGTCGAGGCCGCAGGTGAAGGCGCCTGGCTCGAGTACAAGCCCGCCAGCGTGGTGCTCCACGTGCGCGAGGCCGACGCCGACCGCTCGGCCCCGGTCGTGGAGGCCGTGACCAACCTCGCCCGCATGATCGACGGCGCACAGATCACCCCGGGCAGCGGCGTGGTCGAACTCCTCGCGCGCACCGCCAGCAAGGGCTCGGCACTGCTCACCCTCGCCGAGCGCACCGGCAGTGCACCGATCGTGTACCTCGGCGACGACGTCACCGACGAGGATGCGTTCGCCGTGATGGGCGACGCGGATGTGTCGGTGCGAGTCGGCCCCGGCGACTCGTCGGCCCGCTACCGCATCACCGACCCGGCTGCCGTGGTCGACCTGCTGCGAGCGCTCACCGACTGACCGACTTCACCGACCGCCGAGCGCCTCCACCACGGGGGCGAAGCCCTCGGGGTCGCGGATCACGTAGTGGGTGACGCCGAGCGACTCCCGTTGGCGTTCGATCCGGTCGACGATCTGCTCGACGGACCCGGCGAGGACGAACGGTGTGTCGGCGACGGCGTCGACGGGCAACTCGAAGCGCTCGGCGAGCTCGTCGACCGACGGCGCATCGGGCCCGACGTGGGTGAACTGCACCAGCGCCGAACGTTCGATGTCGTCGTGACGGTCTCCGGCGGCCGCCTCGAGCCATCGGCTCCGTTCGATCAGTTCCCCGAGCGCGAACCCCGCGCCGGTCGGAGCACCGTGCTCGCCGTGCTCGAGTCCGGTGAACTGGAAGATGTCGGCGTATCGGCCGGCGAGCCCGACGACCCGGCGGCCGTGACCGCCGATCAGGAACGGTACGTGCGACTGCAACGGTCGGATGCCGAGCGAGTCGATGTGGACCTGTTCGTGTTCGCCGTCGAGGTCGACGGCTCCGTCGTCGAGCAGCGAACGGAGGATCTGCAACGATTCGCCGAACCGGGTCACCCGGGGCCCGGGCGGTCGGATCGGCGACCCGATGCCGTCGTGCTCGGGGGCGGCGTAGCCGGTGCCGAGACCCAGCACGAGCCGACCGCCGGTCAGACGATCCACCGTGGCCGCGGTGCGGGCGAGCAGCGCAGGGTGGTGGAACTCGTTGTTGAGCACCAGCGGCCCGACCCGAAGCCGTTCGGTCGAGTGTGCGGCGATGACGAGCGGCGCGAACGGGTCGACCAGTCTGGTGGCGCCCGGCGAGGCCGGACTGCCGATGTGGTCGGCGGTGTACAACTCGTCGTAGCCGAGGGCCTCGACCCGTCGGGCGTGGCCGACGAGGGCGCCGACGTCGTCGAACGGGCCGCCCTGGACGGCGAAGCGATAGTGGCGCTGCATGCCGCGATGCTACGCGTGCCGGCAGGACAGTCGTCCTGGCGGGGGCGAGCCGTCCCGCAGTTCGAGCCGTCAGAACAGCGTGGGCTGCTCGGGGCGGATGACACGTGGGCACGCGCTCCACGGCACGTAGTTGTCCATGAACACCCAGGTGCGGCGGTGGATCGCCGACGGACCGTACCCTTGCAGCGCTGCCTTGTGCACCGGGCACGGGTACCCCTTGTTGGTGTCGAACGACCAGTTCGGGTAGCTGTCCGCGAGCCGGCGCATCTCACGATCGCGGACGACCTTTGCGAGGATGCTCGCCGCCGCGACGCTCAAGCAGTGTCGGTCGGCTTTGACCCGCATCTCCACGTTCGCGACCGTCGGCGACACGAAGTTCCACTTGCCGTCGCTGACCGCGACGTCGGGGGTGATGCGCAGGCCCTCGACCGCACGGCGACAGGCCAGCCGCTGGGCATCGGCCATCCCGAGTTCGTCGCACTCCTGCTGCGACGCGGCCCCGATCGACCACGCCTCGCACCAGTCGGCGATCCGTTCGAACAATCGCTCACGTTCCCGCTCCGAGAGGAGCTTCGAATCGCGCACACCCAAGACCCGCTTCTCCCTGGGCAGGATCGCTGCGCCGACCACCAGCGGGCCGGCCCAGGCGCCACGTCCGACCTCGTCGATGCCCACGACGGTCTCGTAGCCCTTCGCCCACATTTCCTGCTCGATCTTGCGGGTGGGTGCCCGGCCGGGTGCCATCGATGCCGACGCTACCGCTTCCGGTCGGGTTCGCCGGATCGAGCTGCCATGATGATCCGATGGAACTGCGAGTCGTCGGCGCCGGTCTGGGCCGCACGGGTACCAAGTCGTTGCAGGAAGCGCTCCAGCTGCTGCTCGGCGCGCCCTGCTATCACATGGCCGAGGTCGGCAAACGCCCCGACGACATCGACGTCTGGCGGCGAGCAGCCGAAGGCGACCCACCCGACTGGC
>CAXAWD010000392.1:0-4142 GCA_963972325.1 uncultured Acidimicrobiaceae bacterium | reverse complement strand
CCGCCTGATCCCCGGCAGCGGAATCGGCCTGGCGGTACTGACCCGACACACGATCGGCGACTCGGCCGGCGTGGTCACCAACAACCACTCATCGGTCTGGTCACGGCATCGGCGCATCGCCCACTTCGCCGTGGTGCAGCGGGCCGACCACTCCGGCTACACGATCGGTCACGCGGTGGGGGCTCCCGACCCGGAATCGATGGGAGCGCCGCCGGCACCCCTGGTGTGGTTCCGCCCCGAGCAGGTCGGTATCGACGACACGCGAGCGGTCGATCTCCCCGACGCGGCCACCGTGCTCGACACCCGGACGTCCGAACCGGTCGCGGGCGCGTCGAAGCTGTTCGTCGTGACCTTCGACATGCCCTGGGTTCAGGGCGACTTCCCGATCGCCTGAGGCGACCGAGACCGCTACTTCTTGGCCTTCTCGGCCTTCTTCTCCGTCTTCTCGGCCTTCTCCGGCTTGAGCACACCCTTGGCGAGTGCCTCGTCGAGATACTCTTCGGCGGCCTCGGACGAGACCTTCAGTGCCGGGGAGATCTCGGAGATGAGGTTGACGCGCGCCCGCTCGTACATGGTGCGCTCGGCGGCCGACAGCGACGCGTCACGGTTGCGAGCCGCGAGGTTCCGCACGACCTCGGCGACCTGGTACACGTCGCCGCTCTTGAGCTTTTCCTGGTGGTTCTTGAACCGCCGGCTCCAGTTGGAGGGCACGCGTGGGTCGGGCTTGGCCAGTACGGCCACGAGGTCTTCGAGCTCGTCGGCGCTGACCGGTGGGCGCACGCCGACTTCCTCGGCCTTGTCGACCGGCACCTTCAGCACCATCTCACTGATGACCGTCTCGAGAATCAGGTAGTCCTGCTTCTCGCCGAACGCCTCCATCTTCTTGGTGCCCTTGACGACACAAGCCCCGTGCTGGGGGTAGATGACGGTTTCGCCCTTCTTGAAGTTCACGCAGTGCCTTTCGCGTCCAGATGTGCCCGGTCGACCCGGAAACAGCGTGTTCCCAGGCTACAGCGCCCCCGACAGGATTCGAACCTGCGCACTTCGGATTAGAAGGCCGACGCTCTGTCCAGCTGAGCTACGGGGGCACCGGGCAATGTATCGACCGCGATCGGGTCGATGCACGGTGGTTGACGATCGGGTGCCCCGGCCGATCAGAACAGCGTGTCGAGGGCAGCGGCCGGACGACGTTCCGGACCACCGCCGCGACCGGGCGAACCGGCCTGGATCGAGCTGTCGGTCACCGTGCGATCCCAGCCGCTGAGATCCCACCACCCGATCGACTCGCCACCCGTGGAGGGTTCGCCGGATGCCCCGGCGGGACCGTCCTGGTCCACACCGCTCGCTCCACCGCCGCCCAGGCGACCGGCAGCGTCGGAGCCGCGGTTCCCGGGGAGACCCCCGAGGCCACCGGCACCGCCGTCGCCACCCTGACCGCCCCGGATCACCGAATCGACGATCTCGATCACGCCCTGATCGGTGGTGAGGAGACCGACCGATCGGCCGCCAGCACCACCACCGCCCGAGCCGCCCTGACCGCCGGCACCGCCACCGCCGCCGCCACCACCGGCACCGGCCGTGTCGACGAACGTGGAGACACCCTCGGCACCGCCACCGCCGCCACCACCGGAACCACCGGCAGAGCCGACACCGCCGACCCCACCGGAACCGGCGACACCGCCCTCGATCGTGGACGACCGGATCACCACGTCGTCGGTGTCGACCAACCACATGCCGGCCGAGAGGTAGCCGCCGGCACCGCCGAGGCCCGGCTCGCCGCCCACGCCTCCGCCGCCGGCGCCACCACCGCCGCCCCCGTCGTGCAGGATCAGCCCGCCGCCACCGCCGCCCCCGGAACCACCGTCACCGACGCCGCCTGGGGCGCCGGCCTGTCCGGAACCGGCTCGCGTCGGGTCACCGGCATCGGACGACCCCCCGGCACCGCCCGCACCCCCGGTGCCGCCCTCGCCGCCGCCACCGGCACCTCCGGCCTGACGGGGTTCGCCACCGGTACCGCCGGCAGGACCTTCGCCGTCGTCACCGCGTTCGAGCCCCGAACCGCCCGCTCCACCAGCACCACCGTTACCGCCTGCCTGGCCCGGCTGTGGCGGGTCGGCGGGTGCGGTGGAACCGGACGGTGCGGTCGAGTCGACCGTGGCTCCGTCATCGCCGTCGTCGCCGTCGCCGGCATCGCCGCCTCGCATGGTGGAGTCGGAGACGACGAGCGTGCCGACGGCGTCGGTCTTGACGCCGATGCTGACACCGTTCGACGCACCTGCCCGGATCGTCGCATGGTCGATCTCGAGACGACCGACGCCCGCCGCCACCAGGCCGTAGGACGGGTCGCCGCTGTCGAGGTCGGGGCCGACCACGTCGACCGCCGAGACGACGGCCAGATCGGCATCGAACACCGCGAGACCGGCGTCGTCACCCGTGATCGAGGTCGGTCGCCGCACGTCGCGGACCCAGTCGGCGTCGTATCCGCCGATCAGACTCGACCCGCGATCGAGCAACGCCGTGCCAGCCGAGTACGTGCGGTCGGTCGTGCGGACGTAGATGTCGGTCGAGGTGCCCGTGGTGAAGTCGAGCGCACGCACCAGTGTCCGGAAGGGGCGTTCGCGAGTACCGTCGTGGTCGTCGTCGCCGTCGACGCCGTCGACGAACACCGCCTGGTCGGCATCGAGGTACACGTCGACTCGGAGCTGATCGCCCACCACGTCGCCGGCACGCCCGGTGACCTCGAGATCGAACAGCAGCGTCGTCGGCGACGCAGGCGCCGTGAACACCACGTCGTTCCCACGAAGGCGGCCGGCGCCGTCGGTCACGTCGGGGCCCGCGGTCTGACGCCACACGATCGCCTGGTTCGGCTCACTCAGTTCGATCGCGGTCAGGGTCACGTCGGCCCCGGCGTCGACCGCCAGGTCGTCGCCGGCGTTCGCCACCGGTGGTAGCGGCGGCACCGTGGTGGTGGACGTCGTCGTGGTCGTGGTCGTGGTGGTCGTGGTCGTCGTGCTCGTGGTCGTCGATGTGGCGTCGGGGAGCAGGATCGGCGACGTGGTCGGCACGCTGGGGTCGAACGTGGTCGTGGTGTCACCATCGACCGCGACGCTGTCTCCACCCGATCGGGCGACGAGCACGATCATCGCGGCGACCAACACGACCGCCGCCACAACGCCGAGCACGATCAGGTACTTCGGCTGCATCGCCGGAGACGGCGGCGGGGGTGGCGGCGGTGTCGTGGGCTGCTCGTCGGGCGGCCCGAAAGGTGCGGTCACCGTCCCCACCGTAGTGGCGCACCCCTGAACGAACCGGGCGCGGCGAGACCCTCAGCTCAGCGTGCGGCGGAGCAGGTCGAGCGAGGTGATCACGGCGAACTGCCGCATCTGCTCACGTTGGCCGGGCAGGCGCAACGAGCGGGTGAGCTCGCCGCCGGGCCAGACCAGGCCGACGCACAGAGTGCCCGCAGGCATCCCGTCTTGCTCACCCGGGCCGGCCACACCGGTGAGCGACAGCGCGACGTCGGCACCGAGCACCTCACGGGCGCCACGGGCCATCTCGAGCGCAGCCTCTTCGGTGACGACGGGCCCCTCGCTGACACCCAGCACCTGCTGCTTCACCTCGGTGGCGTAGGACACGATCGACCCGCGGAACACGTCGCTGCAACCGGAAATGCCCGTGAGCCGAGCGCCGACGAGGCCACCGGTGACCGACTCGGCCAAGCCGAGCTGCCAGCCGTTTCGGCGCATCAGGTCGAGCACGACCGACTCCATCGACTGATCGTCGACACCGAACACGATGTCACCCACCTCGGCCCGGACACGGGCATCCCACTCGTCGAGCAGCGCACGGCAGGCGTCGATGTCGGGGGCTTTGGCGGTCAGCCGGATCTTCATACCGTTCCACCCGCTCGCGAGGAACGCGAGCGTCGGGTTGCCGACGGCCTCCAGCTCGTCGATCAATCCGTCGAGCCGCTCGTTGAGCCCGCTCTCGCTCTCACCCCACGTGAGGAGCACGCGGCTCGCGATGACCGACCGGTCGCCGTTGCGCCGCAGCAGCTCGGGCAGGATGCCCCGCTCGAACATGTCGTACATCTCGTGCGGCACACCCGGCACCGCGAACACGACCTTGTCGACGCCGTCGAC
>CAXAWD010000391.1:0-4145 GCA_963972325.1 uncultured Acidimicrobiaceae bacterium | reverse complement strand
GAGCTCGCGGCGCGCGATCAGTTCACTCGCCGATGACATGGACCGGGAGCGTAGTGCGGCTCGGGCCCCAACCGACGGGGATGGTCAGTCGATCGACCAGGGCAGACCGGGGTGCACGGCCCGCAGGTGTTCCATCATCTGGTCGGCGACCAGGTTGGTCGTGCTCAACATCGACTCGGCCTGGGTGCGGTATCGCCCCAGCATCTGGGCGATGTGGACCCCGTGTTCGCCGGCGGCGGCGATCCGGAGCCACAGCTCCCAGTCCTCCCAGCCGAAGATCATCTCGTCGCCGGTGCGGTAGCCGCCGTGGCGGGCCCACGCGTCGAGACGGATCATCGCCTGGGCGTCGATGTAGTTGCCGGCGCAGAGCCGCTCGACGCTGAACGCCATCGCGCTCCGTACGCCGGGCTCGACGCCGAACTGTTCGAGCGACGAGTACGCGAACGCCGCGTCGGGGTCGTCGTCGAGCGCCTGCGACAGCCGGGCGATGGCGTTGGGATACACCAAGTTGTGGGCGGCCGGCAGCCCGCGGTTGATGTCGCTGCCGAGCAGCAGCATCGGGAGATCGGGGTGCTCGTCGATGAAGGCTGCGACCACGGCGCGACCGTCGTCGGACGAGTGATCGTCGACGACGATCACCTCGATGTCGACGCCGTCGCTGGCGGCGATGGAATCGAGCGTCTCGAGTACCAGATGTGCGTAGTTGTACAGCGTCACGACCACGCTGACCTGCGGTGATGCCTGCTCGTAGGCCGCCGACCGGATCGTCTCCGTGTGGTCGTCGACGCCGTACAGCAGGAGCGACCGTGCCCGTTCGATCCGCCGTTGCAGGTTGGTCTCGGCGATCAGGGCCCGGTACAGCTTCGTCCGGATCGCGCGATTCGGACGGAACACGGGCAACAGCGGGCGCTGCTCGGCGGCGACCATGCGGTGCCGGTACTTCGGGGTACGTCGCCGCTCGGCGGCGACCGGCCGTACCCGATCGAGTCGGTCGAGCAGCGGGGCGATCGACGCCTGCAGCGGGTACGTCTCGACCGCAGCACGTCGGGCCGCCTCACCGATCTCGTGACGGCGGTCGTCGTCGGCGAGCAGTTCGGCGACCGCTCCCTCGAGGTCGTCGGTGGCGATGAAGTCGCGACCTTCGACGAACGGCTCGAACCCTGTGACCGGCTCGGTGACGATGCAACAACCGTTCGCCATCGCCTCCATCATCCGGGCCCATTCGAAGTAGCCCGGCCGCTCGTCGTCACGGTGGATGTTCAGCAGGATGCGGCTGCGTGCCAGCAGGCGGTACTTGTCGTCGCCGAACACCAACCCCGGCGTGTCGGCCTGCACCGGCCGCGAGAACGAGAACAGCCGCAGATCGCAGTGGTGCTGCCACAGGCCCGGTGCCATGGCCGCCAGGCGGGCGGCTCGACGCTCGGTCTTGCCGCCGAGCAGTACGACGTCGATGTCTCGCTCGACGGACGGTGCGACCATCGACGGCACGCCGCCGAGCCGCAGATGGGTCGCATCGACGCCCTCGGCCCGCAGCGCGGCGACCCCGTGGGTGTTGATGTCGAGCGCCACCGGGCTCGCGGCCGTGGTGACGAGGCCGATGTCGAACCAGCGGGTGCCCGGTTGTTCGGTGCACACCGGGACGCTGAGGCGGGCCGAGCGGTCGATGGTGGCGTCGTCGTAGTCGCCGAGCAGGTAGAACTCGTGCGGTGCCACCACGAGGTTGATCGCGTCGGCGTCGTGTGGTGTCGAACCGTCGTCGACCAACCGGGCCGCACGCCCGGTGAGCGCGCCGGCCTCGGTGATCCAGCGTGCGATGTCGGTCATGAATGCGTTGCCGCGCGGGGCGACGAACACGTTGAGATCGCGCGCGGCGACGGGGGTCATGTCAGCGGGCCCGGAGACGACGCACCAGATCGACGGGGGTCCGAGCGATCTTCAGGGCCACCCGCTTGGCCACCTGCGGTTTGTCGGGCGCCTCGCGAAGGCCGGATGCCATCGACCGCAGGTACGCCCGGCGACTGGTCGCCGCCGGCAGTTCGGCTGCCAACGCCCGGAGTTCGGCTCGCCGCTCCTGTGATTCGCGCTCCAGCTCGTCGAGTCGTCGCTCGATGGCAGCGACGTCCACACGGTCGTTCATCGCACCGAGGCTACGGCGTTCGGCCGCCGACGAGGAGTACGCTTCCTGTCGACCGCCCATGCGTGAAATGACTCGACCGCCGGGACTCGATCCCGAGGCTGCCGTGGCGCAGCCGTTCCCCGACGCGATCGAGCGCGTCATCGGCCGGGCCGGGCGCCCGTTGGGCTGGATGTGGGCCCGTGGCTTCAGGTTCCTGTTCGTACTCGACGCGTTCAGCCTGTTCGCGTCGATGGTCGTCATCAACCTCGTCCGCTTCGGCTGGACCTGGCCGACCTATCCCCGCAGCCACTACTGGATCGGGTTCGGTCTGGCCACGGCGATCCACCTGTCGGTGAACTACTTCGCCGGGCTCTACGAGCGTGAGCCCCGACTCGGGTATCGGCCCTGGCTCCCACGCATCGCGGTGGCCACCGGCATCGCGGTCGCGATCGACGGGCTCGCCGCCGTGCTCACCGACCGGTACCTGATGCCCCGCCTCAACCTCGGGGTCCTGCTGATCGTCGCGGCGCTGTGGCTCACCGCCAACCGCACGATCAGTCGCTATTTCGCGAACCGCCGGATGGGACCGTCGCGGCTCCTCCTCGTCGGGCACGGCGAGGCCGTCGAGCTGGCCCAGCGTCACTTCGCCGGAGCGCCGCACGCCGAGGTGGTCGGCACCGTCGAACGCACGGCCGAGTTGTTCGACCGGGTCCACAACACGTCGGCCACCGACGTGTTGTTGCTCGACCTGTCGGCCTTCGCGTCAGCGTTCCCCGAACCGCTCACCGCGCTCGATCGTGAAGGCGTCGGTGTCCACCAGCGGGTCAGCGCCCGCGAGACGCTGCTCGGACTCCAGTCCGTGCGCGAGATCGCCGGCATGCCGTTCACCCGGATGCGCACGCACGCGATGGCGTCGCACCAACTGCGCCTCAAGCGACTGTTCGACCTGGTGGTCACGCTCGCGGTCGCCCCGGTCGTGCTGCCCGTCCTCGGGCTGTTGGCCCTGTACGTGCGGGTCGTCGCCGGCAGCCCGGTGCTGTTCCGCCAGACCCGCGTCGGGCTGCGGGGCCGCCGGTTCGAGGTCCTGAAGTTCCGCACCATGGTGCCCGACGCCGAGGAGAACGGTGCCCAGTTCTCGACCGCGGGCGACCCGAGGGTCGTGCCGGCGCTGCGATGGATGCGGGCCACCCGTGCCGACGAACTCCCCCAGATCTGGAACGTGCTGCGCGGCGAGATGTCGCTCGTCGGGCCGCGTCCCGAACGACCCGAGATGATCCTCACGATCGAACAGGACGTCGCCGGGTACGCCCGTCGACACGAGCTGCCACCCGGCATCACCGGGTTCGCCCAGATCAACGGGCGCTACGAGACCGACGCCGCGTTCAAGCTGGGCTACGACCTCCAGTACCTCGTCAACTGGTCGATCGTGCTCGACATCCAGATCCTGCTGCGCACCGTCTGGGTCGTGCTCAGCCGTCGTGTCTGAGCCCGGAGCCGCTGCCGTGCGGGCCGCCTGCCACGGGCGCGACCTGAAGCGCGAGGGTTGGCCGTCGGTCTCGGTGGTCGTGCCCGTGCGCAACGAAGCGCCGTACCTCGCGCGGGCGATCGCATCGATCCTCGAACAGCAGTACCCCGAACCGTTCGACGTGTGCCTCGCGATCGCGCCGTCCGACGACGACACCGCCGCCGTTGCCTCCCGCCTGGCCGCGTCGAACCAGCGACTCCAGGTGGTCGACAACCCGGCCGGCGCCACACCCGCAGGGCTGAACGCCGCGATCCGAGGCACCGTCGGGTCGATCGTCGTGCGGGTCGACGGGCACGCCGAACTCTCGCCCGGCTACATCCGCCGTGCCGTCGAGACCATGTGCCGAACCGGAGCCGTCAACGTGGGCGGTCTCCAGGTGCCGCGGCCCGAGACCCCGTTCGAGGAGGCGGTTGCGGCCGCCACCACGTCGTGGCTGGGTACCGGAGGTGCCACGTATCGGGTCGGCGGGGCCGAAGGGCCGGTCGACACCGTCTACCTGGGCGT
>CAXAWD010000390.1:0-4151 GCA_963972325.1 uncultured Acidimicrobiaceae bacterium | reverse complement strand
CGAGCGCCGAGAACACCGCCGAGCGGTTGCGGGACGGGATCCGGAACGATGGGTCGACGGTGAGGCTGGAGTGGCTGACGTCGTCGACGATGCCGACCGTGAAGCGACGTCGCGGCGACTCGGTCGCCAACTCGTCGAAGACGGCCTTGACCATCGCCGGAGTGAACTCCTTCGAGCCCAGGCCGTAGCGCCCACCGATGACCCGCACCTCGCTGCGACCCGCCTCCGCGAGCGCGGTGACGACGTCCTGGAAGAGCGGTTCGCCGACCGAGCCGGGCTCCTTCGTGCGGTCGAGCACCGCCACCGACCGGGCCGACGACGGAAGCGCCTCGAGCAACGCGTCGACCGGGAACGGACGGAACAGTCGGACGGTCAGCACGCCGACGCGCTCACCTTCCGCGTTCAGCCGGGCGACCGCCTCACCGGCCGCCCCGGCGCCGGAGCCCATCAGCACGACGACCCGCTCGGCGTCGGGGTCGCCCTCGTAGTCCACGAGCGAGTACCGACGTCCCGTGGCGTCCGCGAGTTCGTCGAACACATCGGCGACCACCTCGGGCACCCGCTCGTGCCAGGGCGTGGAGGCCTCGCGGGCCTGGAAGAACACGTCGGGGTTCTGCGCCGTACCACGGATCACCGGTGCGGTCGGGCGCAGACGACGCAGCCGGTGTTCGTCGATCGCCTCGGTCGACACCAGCGAGCGGATCGCGTCATCGTCGAGCAGTTCGACGCGGTTGATCTCGTGCGAGGTCCGGAAACCGTCGAAGAAGTGCAGGAACGGCACCCGGGTCCGCAGGGTCGCGGCGTGGGAGACGGCGGCGAAGTCGTGCGCCTCCTGCACCGAACTCGCGCACAGCATCGCGAAACCCGTCGACCGGGCGGCCATCACATCGCTGTGGTCACCGAAGATCGACAGTGCGTGCGTGGCGATCGACCGGGCGGCGACGTGGATCACCGTCGGTGTGAGCTCGCCGGCGATCTTGAACATGTTGGGCAGCATGAGCAGCAGGCCCTGCGACGCGGTGAACGTGGTGGCCAGGGAGCCCGCCTGGAGCGCCCCGTGGAGCGTGCCGGCCGCGCCTGCCTCGGATTGCATCTCGATCACATCGGGCACGGCGCCGAACAGGTTGGGGCGCCCGGACGCCGCCCACGCGTCGGCGGACTCACCCATCGGTGACGCCGGCGTGATCGGATAGATCGCGATCACCTCCGACATCCCGTAGGCGACTCGAGCCGCAGCTTCGTTGCCATCCATGTACGCAGTGGGCATGGCTCCATCCTGAGTGACCCACGGCGGCGCGGGCGACGGTACAAAGTCCCGACTCGACCGGACACGAGGCCGTAAACGCACAAGGCGCGCCCGGAGAATCCGGGCGCGCCCTGCGATGGGGACGGGTCAGTGACGCCGACGTGGGCTGTGTCGATCCTTTGCATCGGTGATCAGCCGGATCATCTCGTCACGGACCACGTTGAGCGCGTGATCGAGATCAGGGTCGGAAGACGAGGCGATCAACACCGGCCACCGGTCGATGGTCGCCTCGAGCGTCAGGTGCTGACTGGGCTTGTCGCGATCCTTGACGTACAGGTCGAGGAGCACGGCGCCGCTGTCGAACGACCGCAGCCGGGCATCGAGTTTCGCCCAGTGGTCGATCAACGTGTCGATCTCGTCGGGGTGCAGGTCGCCGTGGACCGTCAAACACTCCTTGACGGTCGCGTGCCGGGTATCGCCCGAGGATTCGTCGTGGCCAGTTCGTGGGTTCGCCATACGGACATCGAACCGCGCCGAGACGACGGCCACCAGGGCCATCGGTCTCAAATGCGCTTCGGTACGGCAGGACCTCGGTCCCTTCCCTCGGCGGGCCCGACGACGTAGCTTCGAGACATGGACGCAAACCGTCGCCCCTCGCTCACCAGGATCGTGTCATGACCGGTCGCACCGCCCGCCCCGTCGTGGTCGGTATCGACGGTTCCCCCGACGCACGACGGGCGATGCTGCTCGCCGGTGACCTCGCCAAGGAACGTGACGCCGAACTCGTCATCGTGCACGCGGTCGGGTTGACCGACGTCGTCGACGGCGAGCACGTGATCGCCGAGCGTCACGCCGACGAGATCGCCGAGCAGTTCGCTGCATGGTGCGACGCCGTCGAGTCGATCGGCATCGACCAGTGGACGCCGGTACTACGGCGTTCCAACCCGGTCGACGCACTGCTGGCCGCCGCTCACGAACACGACGCAGCTCTGATCGTCGTCGGGCGGCAAGGCTCCGGGCAACGCCCGGCACTGCTGTTGGGGAGCACGGCACACCAGGTGGCCGAACGGGCCGAGTGTCCCGTGCTGATCGTGCCACCCGTCGGCCGCACGACCGCGCCACCGACGGGTTGACCCCGCCCACGAGCCGGCGCCCACGACCCAACAACCACGTGCAACCGCCGGCGAGCCGGCGCGGCGCTCAGGCAGCGGCCTCCTCGTCGTGGATCATCATCAGACTCGTCCGGGCGTGGTTCGCGATTCGCGCCGACACGCTCCCGCGGAGGAAGCGGTCGACGCGGCCGAGCCCGCGTGTGCCGATCACGATCAGGTCTGCACCGACCTCGTCGGCGACATCGAGGATCGCCTCGGCCGGGTGACCGTCGACGAAGTGACCGACGTGTCGGATCCCGGCACGCTCGAGGTGCATCTCGGCGTCGCGGAGGTAGCCGCGTGGGGTCTCCTCCAGGCTGGCCGCGTTCCGGAACTCGGGCGGCAACGCCGACATGATCCGATTGAGTTCGGAACGGCTGGGCGGATCGAATGCCGTCACGACGTGCACGACGCCGTCGTCGGCCACGTGGGCCGTCGCGGCATCCAGCGCCCGTCGGGCATCCGCCGAACCGTCGTAGCCGACCACCAGTGTGTGAGCTCTCATGGCCCTCTCCTTTTTCCTGGACCTGCCTCCAGCATCCGGCTCTCGGGTCGGGTGCACCAGAGCAGAAGGTCACCGCGACGGAGGATCGAGCCGAGTCAGCGGGAACGTCGCCGAGCCTCGCTCCGCCGGAGCAACCACTTCGACACCTCGGCCGGAATCAGCACGCCGATCGCCAGGAGACCACAGACGCCCCACTCCTGCCACGACAGCGGCGCTGTCGCGAATGCCGACGACAGGAACGGCACGTGGACCACGGCGACCTGGGCCGCCACCGTGATACCTGCCGCCAGCCACAGCAGTCGGTTGGTGAACAGCCCCACGACGAAACTGACGGTGTCCGACCGGGAACAGAACGCGTTCACCACCTGAGCGAGCACCACGGTCGTGAACGCCATGGTGCGCGCCGTCTCGATGTCGCCCGAACCCCCGAGCAGCCCTCCTTCGAGCCGGAGGTCGAGCGCGACGAGCCCCACGAGCGCGGTCGACAAACCGATCACGACGATCGATCGGAGCATCGCACGGTCGACGATGCGGGCGCCGACGGGGCGTGGCGGCTCGGACATCACGTCTTCGACCGCCGGGTCGACGCCGAGTGCCAGCGCCAGTGCACCGTCGGTCACGAGGTTGATCCACAGGATCTGCGTCGCGAGGAGGGGTACGGCGAGACCGTCGGCACCGTGCTCGAGCCCGAACCGGGCGGCGAACACCACCCCCAGGAAGACGACGAGCACCTCGCCCGTGTTGGACGCCAACAGGTATCGCAGGAACTTGCGGATGTCGGAGAAGATCTCGCGGCCCTCCCGGACCGCACCGAGGATCGTCGCGAAGTCGTCGTCCGCGAGGATCATGTCGGCCGCTTCCTTGGACACCTCCGTGCCGTTGATCCCCATCGCCACGCCGATGTCGGCCTGCTTCAACGCCGGGGCGTCGTTGACACCGTCGCCGGTCATCGCCGTCACCTGCCCCTGCCCCTGCAGGCTGCGCACGATCCGCAGTTTGTGCTCCGGGTCGACCCGGGCGTACACGTCGACGTCCGTGACCACGTCGGCGAGTTCGTCGTCGGGCATCGCGTCCAGTTCGGCACCGGTGACCACCGACCCGAGCCGTCGCTGCCTGCACCCAGCCCGAGCTGCGCGCCGATGGTCGACGCGGTGCGGGGGTGGTCGCCGGTGATCATCACGACACGGATCCCGCCGGCGTGAGCCTGCCGCACGGCCTCGAGCGCCTCGGCCCGAGGTGGGTCGGCGAT
>CAXAWD010000389.1:0-4151 GCA_963972325.1 uncultured Acidimicrobiaceae bacterium | reverse complement strand
CGACCGACGCCGTCAGCGCGGCAGCGTGGAACCCGTCGACGAACGCCAAGTCGGACGCGGCGCGCAACGCGTCGCCGGCGTCGCCGCCGAGACGATCAGCGGTCGCGATCGCGGCCCCGAGCGTGTCCTTCGACGTATCGACCGCCTCGGTCGGCACACCCTCGACGCCGGCGACGTCGGCGACACCGTTCCGATACACGGCGGCGGCGATGCTGCCGAGCACGGCCGTGCCGAGCGCGAAACCGAACTCGATCGCCGTCTCCGACACCGAGGCACCCGCCCCTGCGCGCTCGGCCGGGATCGCCGCGAGGATCCCGTCGAGCGCGACGGTCATCGAGGCGCCGAGCCCTGCGTTGAGCACGATGACCGCAGCGGTCGTCAGCGCGACGGAACCGTCAGCCGTGACCTGGGTGAGCATGGCGAAGCCGGCGCCGCCCAGCGTGAGCCCGAACGCGATCATCGCGAACGAACCGTACCGGCGCGCACCGAACGGGGCGAGCAGCGTGAACGCGATCGACGAACCCGCGGCCGGGAGCAGTTGCACGCCGGCGCGGAGCGGCGACATCCCGACGACCAACTGCAGGTACTGCGTGACGAAGAACAACGAACCCGCGAACCCGAACGCGGCGATGAGGTTGCCGCTGACCGCCATCCGGAACCGCTGCACCGCGAACAGCGAGACGTCGATCATCGGGTCGGTGATGCACCGCTGACGACGGACGAACGCGACCCCGGCCGACGCACCGACGACCGCCGTGACGGCCACGATGACGGAGAGACCGTTCTCGGCGAACATCTTGATGGCGTACACCAACGGGAGCATCGTCACGAGTGACAGCGCGGCACTGGTCGCGTCGAAGTCGCCCGGCGCCGGGTCTCGCGACTCCGGAACCAGTCGCGGCGCGACGATGAGCAACACCGTCGTGGCCGGCACGCCGACGAGGAAGACCGACCCCCACCAGAAGTGCTCGAGCAGGAAGCCCCCCACGATGGGACCGAGCGCCGCGCCGAACGCGAACGCCGATGCCCAGACGGCGATGGCGGTTTGGCGCTCACGCTCGTCGGTGAACACGTTGCGGATCAGGGAAAGGGTCGATGGCATCAGCGTCGCGCCCGCCACACCCAACATCGCCCGGGCGGCGATCAGCATCTCGGGGCTCGTGGAGAACGCGGCGACCACCGACGCGACGCTGAAGCTCGCGGCACCGATCATCAGCAGTCGTCGGCGACCGATCCGGTCGCCGAGCGCGCCCATCGTGACCAGCAACCCGGCCAGCACGAACGAGTAGATGTCGATGATCCACAGGAGCTCGGAACTCGACGGCTCCAACGACTCGCTCAGCGACGGCACCGCAAAACCGAGGATCGTGCCGTCCATCGAGATGATCAGCACCGGGAGCGTGAGCACCATCAGCGCCCACCAGCGACCCCTGGTCTCCGCGTTCGTCGACATCGCCAGAACTGTACCGTCTGGACGGTTGAGTTATCGACGTCGTCGGCTCCTCCCCGCACGCTCCCGGCGACCCTCCGGCGGCACCGCGTCGGGTGTCGACAGACCGAGCGCTGGCACACTGGGCGGCATGAATCGATCGGCGATGCGGTGAGCGACCGACATCCGCCGACCGTCATCGTCGCCCGACGATTCCTACCCGGCCGCGAACGGGAGGGCGAACGGTGGCTCCGACGGTTGAGCGACGCCGCCACCGCGATGCCCGGCTACGTGGATTCGACACTCCAGGCACCCGACGTCCAGCACCCCGACGAATGGGTCATCGTCTACCGCTTCGCCTCGCCCGAACAGCTCGACGGCTGGTTGGCCTCGTCGCACCGCCACGAACTGATCGAGCAGGGTGGGCCGCTCCTCGACGGCGAGGTCCGCGAGCAGGTCATCGCCCTCACCGACACGGCCCAGCCCGTCACGGCGGTCGCGTCGTTCCGTATCGACCCGAGCGCCGCCACAGAGTTCCGCGAGTGGTATCGGCGCATCCACGACGTGCTCGACCGCTTCGACGGGTTCATCCGGTCCGAGCTGGTCGAACCGGTGCCCGGCACACAGGACGACACGGCGGTCATCTTCTCGTTCTCCAGCCGCGACACACTCGACCGCTGGCTCGACTCGCCCGAACGCCGCGAGGCACTCGCCGAGATCGACCCGATCGTCGAAGGCGAACGCACCGTCAACGTCGTCGGCGGCTTCGCCGGATGGTTTCCCGGCACCGCCTCGACCACACCCCACCGGTGGAAACAGGCGGCCCTCGTCCTGCTCGCGCTCTACCCGACATCGCTCGCGATCGGGCTGGTTCGCGACCGGCTCTACCCCGACCTCGCCAGCCCGTTGTCCGTGTTCGTCGGCAACGTGATCGGCGTCGCCGTGCTCTCGTGGCTGCTGATGCCGATGCTCACCCGATGGTTCGACCGATGGCTCCGACGATGAACAGGAACATCGGCGTGGTGGTCAACCCGGAGCGAACCGACGTCGCCGACGACTTCGTCGAACGGCTGCGAGCCCACGGCTGTTCCGTGACCACCACGACGCCCGACGGTGCCGACGCGCTCGAGGACGCGGTCGGCGAACTCGTCGACCGAGGTGTCGATGCGGTCGCAGCGATCGGCGGCGACGGCACACAGCGCACCGTCGCGGCACGGCTCGCCGACGGCGACGTCCCGCTCGCCGTCGTGCCCGGCGGCACGGTCAACATCCTCGCTCGGGTGCTCGGCGTCGACGACCTCGAACACGCCGCAGCGGCGGCCGCCGGCACCAGGGACAGGGCGATGGACCTCGGCCGGATGTCACCGGACGGTCGCGACGGCGAGACGTTCCTCCTCAACAGCAGCTCGGGGTGGGATGCGGCGATCATCGACGGCGTCGACGAGACCACCAAGCGATTCGGGCGGCTCGGTTTCGTCGCGACCGGCGTCGCGACCTGGTTGCGGACGCGAGAGACACCCGTCGAGATCGACCTCGACGGCGAGCGGTGGTTCGAGGGCAGCGCCGTCACCGTGCTCGTGCTCAACGTCGGCGAACGCGGCTCGGCGTCGCTCCACGTGGCGCCCGACGCCGAGCCCGACGACGGGCGCCTCGACGTGGTGGTGTTGCGGCGTCACTCGATCGTCGGTTTCCTGCGCTTCGCCCTCGCGGTGGCGCGCGGCGACCGGCCACCGCAGCGGGAGACATCGATCGGCGAGGCCGAGCGCATCACCGTCCGGTGGGCGCGACCGGTCAGCCTCCAGTGCGACGGCGACGGACGCGACGAGGCGACCACGATCGACCACACCACGCACCCGGCGGCGATTCGCGTGATGCTCCCGGTTGACTGAACCACCGTCATGCCCGAGTTGCCCGAGTTGCCCGACCTACCCGACACGAACCACACGTCGCCGCCGACGGCGCTCCCCGGCTGGCTCGCGATCGCCCTGGTGACCGGCACGTCCGGCGCGGTGCTCGTGCTGGAGATCCTCGCCGGGCGGGTGATGGCGCCGTACGTCGGCGTCAACCTCGAGACCTACACGGCGATCATCGGTACGATCCTCGCCGGCATCGCGGTCGGCGCCCGCGTCGGCGGGTCGCTCGCCGACCGACACGACCCTCGCGGCCTGATCCCACTCCTGCTGCTGCTCGGCGGCGCCCTCGCGATCGCGTCCGTTCCGGTCGTGCGACTGCTCGGTGGTACCGCCGGAGCCAACACGCAGGGGCTCCCGAGCGTGCTGCTCGCCGCGGTCGGCTTCCTGCCGTCCGCGGCCGTACTCAGCGCGGTGCCACCCGCCGTCATCAAACTGCAGCTGCGCGACCTCGACCACACCGGCGACGTCGTGGGACGCCTGTCGGCGTGGAGCACCGGCGGCGCGATCGTCGGCACGTTCCTCGCCGGGTTCGTGCTCGTCGCGTTCGCCGCGGTCAGCACGCTGATCCTGTCGGTCGGCATCGCGCTCGTCGCGGCGGGTGGAGGGCTGTGGCTCACCACGCGTCCGGGCCGCCACGCCGCCACCTCGTCTGCCCTCGCCGTCGCCGCGCTCGCGGTCGGTGGTCACGCGGTGGTTCCACAGCCGTGCGACGTGCAGTCGAGCTACTACTGCATCTCGATCCAGGTCGACGCCGACGATCCATCCGGACGCATCCTCGTGCTCGACGACCTCCGCCACAGCTACGTCAG
>CAXAWD010000388.1:0-4156 GCA_963972325.1 uncultured Acidimicrobiaceae bacterium | reverse complement strand
CCGACTCGACCTCGAGCAGCATGTCGGCGCACTTGTGCTTGATGGCCTGGAACGAGCCGATCGGGCGGCCGAACTGCACACGGTCCTTGGCGTACTGCACGGCCATCTCGAGCACGAACTGTGCGCCACCGACCTGCTCGGCAGCGAGGCCGACGGCAGCGAGGTCGAGCACGGTCGAGAGGATGTCCCAGCCGCCGCCGTCGGTGCCGACCAGCGTGGCCGGCGTGTTGTCGAAATCGAGCTTCGCCTGCTTCCGGGTCTGGTCCATGGTGGACAGCGCCGTGCGGGTCAGGCCCGAGGCCCCGCCGTCGACGGCGAACAGGCTCACGCCGGCACCGGTGCGGGCGGCGACGAGGATCAGGTTGGCGGTGGCGCCGTCGATCACGAAGCTCTTCGTGCCCGACAGGGTGTAGCCGTCACCGGAGGCGGTGGCCTCCATGGTGATGCCGGCCTCGTCCCACTTGCCCGACGGCTCGGTGAACGCCAGCGTGGCAACGGTCTCGCCGGCGGCGATGCCGGGGAGGTGCGCCTGCTTGGCGGCCTCGTCACCGGAGTGGATCAGCGCGTTGGCGGCGAGCACCACCGACGAGAAGTACGGGGCGCACAGGAGGGCCCGGCCCATCTCCTCGAGCACGATGCCGAGCTCGACGTAGCCGAAGCCCGAGCCGCCGTACTCCTCGGGGATGTGCAGGCCCTGGAGGCCCATCTGCTCGCCCATCTGCTTCCAGACGTCGGCGTCGTACCCGTCGTCGGTCTCCATCTGCTCACGGACCGCCGACTCGGGGCTCTTGGCCTCCATGAACGAACGGATGGTGGAGCGGAGCTCTTCTTGTTCCTCGGTGAAAGCGAAGTTCATGGGCGAGATTCTGGACGGCTTGCCCGACGCACGCAAATCTGATTGTGTACACACATGGACACACTGGGAGTACGAGAGCTGCGCGCCGACCTGGCCGGCGCGGTGCGGCGGGCGACGGCGGGCGAACGAACCGTGATCACCTCCCACGGCCGACCGGTCGCACAGCTCGCCCCGCTCGACGAGGCGGCACCCGACATCGAACGCCTCATCGCCGCCGGGGCACTCGTCCCGCCCCGCCGCACCGGCGAGTGGCGGGCCCCCGACCCGGTCTCGATCTGGGCGACCGTTCGCGTCGACCGAGCACTGCGGGAACTGCGGGGATGACCGTCGCGCTCGACACCAGCGCACTCCTCGCGCTCGCGGTCGCCGGTGACGAACGCACCCTCGTCCTCGACGCACTCGGCGACGACCCGGCCTGGTGTGCGTCGGCGATGGCGCTCACCGAGGCGCTCCCGGCGATCGACCGGCTGACCGACGAACGCATCCTGCGGGCCGACCTCGAAGACGCGATCCGACTCACCTGGGACCACCTGCACGTGGTGCCCGTCGACCAGCGCTGCCTCGACCGGGCGGCCACGCTGTCACGGCTCCAGCCGGTCAGGCTCACCGACGCGATCCACTTCGCTGCGGCCGAGCGCCTGCCGGGACCGGTCCGGTTCGTCACGTTCGACCCCGCCCAGATCGGCGTGGCGCTCGGCCTCGGCTTCGACGTCGTCTCGAGCTGAATCGAGCTGAATCGAGCTGAATCGATCCGAACTCAAGCAGACGGACGGCGTGCCTACGATGACGGTAGAGGACAGGAGGGGTACGACCATGTCGATCTGGAGCGACGTCCGAGGTTTCGTCCGGCGGCTGCTCGACCCGCGTCGCAGCCGCCGTCGGGTGGAACACGAGGGCACCGAACTGGCGAACGACGTTCGAAACGCGTTCGGGCCGGCGGAGGGCGGCGTCGACGGTGGCGGCGGTGCCGGCCACCGCTACTTCGAAGATGCGGTTCGACGCGACGAACGGCGTTGAGCTGCGGGCCTGCGTCAGCGGCGGACGAGCTGCTGCGAGCTCGTGAACAACTGCCGGGAGATGCCGAGGCTCATCACCGCCGTGGTGGTGGCGACGCTGCCCAACACGAGGTACATCACCGAGAGCTGCACCCGCACGGCCTGCTCGGGGTCGACTCCGGCGAGGATCAGGCCCACCATCGCCCCCGGCAGGGCGATGATGCCGACCGCCTTGGTCGACTCGATCTGCGGCACCAGTGCGGTGCGCAGCGATTCACGCAGGTCCGGCGCGAACGCCTCCGAGGCCGAGAGGCCCAACGCGAGCCGAGCCTCGATCAGGTCGCGGTGGTCGTCGGCCGCGTCGAACAACCGACGTGACACGAGCACGGTGGCCGACAGCGAGTTGCCGACCACGATGCCCGCGAGCGGCACGATCGTGCGGCCCTCCAACTCGTAGATCCCGAAGCCGAACAGCACGCCGAGCGTGACCGCAGCCGACGCCGCGTACGCGGTAAGCGACAACGGCAGCACGGCGCGCACGCGCCCGGCCCGCTGCCACGTCGTGTACCCAGCGAGGCCGAGCATCACCGCCAACCACACGAACGAGAACACCAACGGATCGTCGTCGTCGACGATCAACCGCAGCGCCCACCCGACCGCCACCAACTGCGCGAGCGCCCGCAGCGCTGCCCACAAGAGGCTCCGCTCGAGGCCGAGCCGCCGCCACAGCGACACCCCGAGCGCGACCGCGACGAGGATGCCCGACGCCGCCATGCCGACCAGCCCGATGTCGGACGCAGCTGCGGCCGCCGTCACGTCGCCCCCACGAGTTCGCGGACGAGCGGGTCGTCGTGTTCGTCGAGTTCGGCCAGCGAACCGGTCGCGGCCACGGCGCCGTCGACGAGCACGATCACGTGATCGGCGAGCCGTCGCAGCTGCACCACGTCGTGGCTGACCCACACGAACGGCATCCCGCCGTCGGCGAGGTCGCGCCCGAGCGACTCGATCGTCCGCCGTGCTGCACCGTCGAGCGATGCGGTCGGCTCGTCGGCCAGCATCACCCGGGGCTCGGTGGCGAGCGCACGGGCGAAGCACATCCGCTGCGCCTCTCCCCCGCTCAGATCGGTGGCCGTCCGGTCGAGCAGCCCCGCGTCGAGACCGACCCGGTCGAGGGCCGAGGCCGCCGCCGCATCGTCGAGACTCGGGCACGCGACCCGCAGGTTGTCGAGCACGGTGCCGGGAAACACAGGCGCCCGCTGGAACACCATCGCCACCCGCCGGCGCAGTTCGGTCGGCGGCCAGGTCGTCACGTCGCGCTCGTCCCACGTCACCACACCCTCGTGCGGGTCGTCCAGCCGATTGAGCAGGCGCAGCAGGCTGGACTTGCCCGCGCCGGACGGGCCGGCGAGCACGGTGATGCCGTCGCACGGGATCGTGACCGACACCGAGCGGAGAATCGGGTCGCCGACCGGACCCGCGGTGACATCACACAGCTCGAACAACGACGTCACGGGACGAACCGTAATCAACCGGCCGCACGCGCGACACTGAACGCATGACGACCGCCACGATTCCGTCCACGACGTTGCACTGGTCGAACGCCGACGTGGAGGTCCATCGTGTCGTCGTGGGTTCGTACGAGAACAACGTGTTCGTCGTCCGCTGCCGGCGCACCGGCGAGTCGGTGCTGATCGACGCCGCCAACGAACACGAACTGCTGCTCGACCTGTGCCAGAGCCTCGGGGTGAGGCGCGTGCTCGAAACCCACGGCCACTTCGACCACATCGGTGCCGTCAGCCAGCTGCGCGAGGCCGGCTACGAAGTCGGCGTCACCGCGGCCGACGCCCCGATGCTGCACGAGGTCGGGTACGACGTGTTCCTCGACGACGCCGAGGTGATCGAGGTCGGCCGACTGCGCCTCGACGCGATCCACAACCCGGGCCACACGCCTGGTTCGATCTCGTTCCGACTGGCGGGCACCCCGCTGCTGTTCACCGGCGACACGCTGTTCCCCGGCGGCCCCGGCAACACCTCGTTCGAAGGCGGCGACTTCGACGCGATCATCGAGTCGATCGACACCAAGCTGTTCACGTTCCCGGCCGAGACCATCCTGCTGCCCGGCCACGGGGTCGACACCACCGTCGGACGCGAACGTCCGCACCTCCAGGAGTGGGTCGACCGGGGCTGGTGACTCAGGCGGCGTCGCCGAGCGAGCGTCGCCGTTCGCGCACCCGCGACTCGGCGAGCAGGCGACGGTTCGCCGCCTGCAGGTCGGCGAGGAACGCCACCACCCAGATCTGCACCG
>CAXAWD010000387.1:0-4162 GCA_963972325.1 uncultured Acidimicrobiaceae bacterium | reverse complement strand
CCCGCCGTACTCGGCAGGCAGCGCCACCGACGTCGGCCGGGCGATCACATTGGAGCCGTCACGCCGTCGGTCGGGGACGATCACGATCGTGTCGGGCACCACCACGCCCCGCAAACCCTCGGGCCGAGGCAGGTCGCCGTGCGCGATCACCACGTGATCGAACCCCTTGCCGGCCAGCGTGTCGACGCCGACGTCGATCGCCCCGTTGAGACCGAGCCCGGGCCCCCAGAGCACGCCGGCGCCGAGTTCCTCGGCCCACGCGGCGACCTGCTCGTCGTCGCAGGCGACGAACGTGGGGATCGGGGCGAACGCCTGCACCACCCGCGTCGCCATCCAGCGCGCGAGACGCTCGCGGTCGGCGTCGCCGAGCACCGGGGTGAGCCGGGCCTTCGCGGCGTGGAAGCCCTTGATCGGAATGAGCGCGGCCGTCTCCACCGGGCCGAGGCTACGTCCTGTCCGAACCGATCGTGGAGCCAGGCGGGTCGGCTCCATCGCGGCGGACGCCGAGCGCCTACGCTGCGGCCATGGCACCCACCCGGGAAATTCGTGTTGCGGTCGTCGGCGCCGGTTCGTGGGGGACCACCGTGGCTGCACTGGCGAGCGCCAACACGCCGACGATGCTCTGGGCCCGCCGGGCGGAACTGGTCGATCAGATCAACTCGGCGCGGGTCAACCCCGACTACCTCCCGGCGTTCACGTTGCCCGACCGGCTCCAGGCGACCGCGTCGATGGCCGAGGCGGTCGAAGCCGCCGACGTGGTGATCCTCGCTGCGCCTTCCCACGGGTTCCGCGACGTGGCCCACGAGGCGGCCAAGTACCTGCGGCCCTGGGTGCCGGTGGTCAGCCTCACCAAGGGCATCGAGCGCGAGACGCTGATGCGGATGACCGAGGTCGCCGCCGACGAGATGCCGGGCCGTCCGGTCGGCGTGATGACCGGCCCCAACCTCGCCAAGGAGATCATGGCCGGGCAGCCGGCTGCGAGCGTGGTCGCGATCCCCGACGAGACGATCGCCCGCGAGCTCCAACGCATCCTCACCCGGCCGAGCCTGCGGGTCTACACGAACCCCGACGTCATCGGCTGTGAGGTGGCCGGCGTGGTCAAGAACGTCATCGCGATCGCGTCCGGCATGGCCGAGGGCATGGAGTTCGGTGACAACACGCGCGCCACGTTGATCACCCGCGGCCTCGCCGAGATGTCCCGACTCGGGGTGGCGATGGGCGGCGACCCGGTCACGTTCGCCGGGCTGGCGGGCATGGGCGACCTGATCGCCACGTGCTCGTCCACCCAGAGCCGCAACAACTCCGTCGGATTGGCGCTCGGTCGGGGGCAAACGATCGAGGAGATCCTGGCCTCGATGAACATGGTGGCCGAAGGCGTCAAGAGTTCGCCGAGTGTGCTCGACCTCGCCCGTCGGTACGGTGTCGAGATGCCGATCACCGAGCAGGTCGTCGCCGTGTGTCACGAGGGCCGCAGCGCCCGTGAGGCACTGTCGGCGCTGATGTCGCGAACCTCCAAGAGCGAACTCGAGTAGCGCCCCGTGATCACCACCGGAGTGACCGGTCGACCCTGGCGCGCCTCGATCACCGACTGGGGCGCCATCGAACCGTGGGACGACGTCCCCACCCTGAACTGGTTCGTCGCCGCCGACGACCGCTGGCACGTCGCCGCCGAGGAGTCGTCCGTGCGCCAGCGCCGGGTCGAGGGCACGGCGGTCACCGAGACGCGTGTGCGAGTGCCGAGCGGTGACGTGGTGCAGCGCATCTACAGCGTCGCCGACGCCGGGGGCCTGACGATCGTCGAACTCGAGAACGAGTCGCCGATGGCGGTCGCGGTGGCGTTCGACCGACGCGACGTGCTGACCGAACGACCGATCGTCGACATGCCGATCGAGGGGATCGACCTGCCCGACGGAGCGTTCGTCGTGCCGCTCGGCCACCAGGCGACCACTCGGATCGCCCTGGCCCACGGCGAGCAACGGTCGGGGCCGATCCCCGCCGGGGTGGCCACGATGACGCAGGTCGTGCGCGGGTGGCTGTCGCTGACCGAACGGGCCAGTCGATTCGTGCTGCCCGACGGCGAACGTGGTTCGCTGCTCGCCGAGGCGATCACCGCCGAACGCTGCGAGGTCGCGCTCGGCTCGATCCCGCGGGCAGACGACGACCCGGCAGGATTCGCGCTCGCGCTGGGCGAACTGGTCCGCATGGGCGAACCACCCGACCACTGGATGCCCGAACTCGTCGACGCCGTCGAGGCCCTGGGCCCGGACGACGGTTGGGACGCCGAGGTGGCGCTCGTCGCGGCCGGTCACGTGCTGTCGGCCGCCGGCGAACGGCGTGCCCGGCGCGACCTCGAGCGCATGGTCGGTCGGCGGACCCCTGCGATCGCACCCGACGATCCGCCCGACGGCCTCCGTTCGATCGCCTGGCTCGAATCGCGGCTCGCTCGTGGTGGCGCGCTGCTGCCGGCCGGCATGCCGGGCGACTGGCTCGGGCAGTCGGTCGACGTGTACGGCATTCCGACCGCGCCCGGTTCGGCGGTGTCGTTCGCGATCCGCTGGCACGGTGAACGTCCTGCGGTGTTGTGGGAGCAGACCGGTGCACCGGTCGAGTTGTCGGCACCGGCGGTGGCGCCCGAGTGGCGTTCGTCGGAGACGAAGGGGGAGACCCTGTGGCCGCGGCCGCCCGGCGCCGAGCCGGTCGCCCCCGACACCATCCCGGTCGACCCGGATGCGGCGACGCCGACACCCGAGGCAACGTCGGCGAGCGGTGCCGACATCGACATCGACGTCGACCCCGAACCCGGCTCGTTCAGCTGAGTTCGGCGACCCGTCGGGCGACCGCCGCGATGTGAGCGGGCCCGATCTCGCAGCAGCCACCGACGATCGTGGCGCCCTGTTCGACCCAGCCGAGGGCGATGTCGGCGTACGCATCCGGCGCCAGGTCGTGGCGGTGGCCGAGCACGGTGGTGACGGAGCCGGGCGCGTAGTCGTCCACGATGTGGCTGAACCCGTTGGCATAGGCGCCGAATCGTGTCGGGCCGGTGGCCAGCGTCGGCATCGCCGCCGTGAAGGCCTCGGGCACCGAGCAGTTCACGAGGATCGCCTCGGGGCCGAGCGGTGCCAGCGCCTCGATCGCATCGGCGAGCGGCTCGCCGCTGCGGAGACGGGCCGTGTCGTCGTCGATGAGGGTCCAGCTCACCCACACCGGCAGGCCGGTGGCGGCGGCACCGGTGACCGCGGCGCGAGCTTCGTCGACCGACCCCATCGTCTCGCAGACGATCAGGTCGACGTGCGGTGCCTGCAGCGCGGCGGTCTCCGCGTACAGCGGCACGAGTTCGTCGAACGGCAGGGCCATCTCGGGGCGGTACGTCCAGCCGTACGGGGACAGGCAGCCCGCGACGCGGACGTTGGCGCGATCGCCTCGGGCCTCGTTCGCCAGTCGGCAGGCCAGGAGCTGGAGCCGCTCGTAGTCGCCCTCGAACCCGGCGGGTCCGAGACGGCAGCGGGTGGCCGAGTACGCGTTGACCGTGATCACGTCGGCGCCCGCAGCGATGAAGTCGGCGTGCACGTCCCGCACGAGTCCGGGCTGGTCGATCATGACCTGGGTCGACCAGAGCGGCGCCGGGTCGGCATCGGCCCGCAGCAACAGTTCCTGCCCCATGCCGCCGTCGAGGACGGTGATGTCCGGATGCATGTCGGTCAGCCGTCGAGGCCGGCCCGGCTGCGGAACTCGGCCGTGGTGTTGGTGTGCGGGTACGGCACGTCGGGGACCGGCACACCGAGCGCGGCGCAGAGCGGTTCCCACCCGTCGCCGGGTCGATACGCGACGAGGCGCTCGGGCGGCGCGGTCGCGACGACGTGCCGATTGTGGCGCTCGTAGCCGGTGATCGCGACCTCGCGGTCGGTCTCCGGGCCGTCGAACGTGCGGGCCGCCACCGCTGTCCACATACGCGTGAACGGGTCGTCGGGATCGCGGTCGCGCGGGCGCAGGATCGTCTGTGATGCGCTCCGGAACCACGTGTCGGCGTCGCTGCGGGTCGAATGCAGGATGATCGCCTCGGGGAACGCTTCCGCGATGTCGTCCCAGAACGAGGCCATCGGCCAGTCGACCGCCCCGGCATAGCCGGCGAAGAACTCCCGCCAGTCGGGTGGGTCGCCTTCGG
>CAXAWD010000386.1:0-4165 GCA_963972325.1 uncultured Acidimicrobiaceae bacterium | reverse complement strand
GGTCGAGCAGGCGAGGAGCGCAGGAACGAGCACCGCAGCTCGGCAGGTTCGAGCGGCCGCTCGAACCCGTGCGAAGCACCCTTACAACGGCGTGTTGCCGTGCTTGCGGCGGGGGAGACGCTCGCGCTTGTTGGCGAGCATGTCGAGTGCGCCGGCGATCTCGCGGCGGGTGTCGGCCGGATCGATCACCGCGTCGACGTAACCGCGTTCGGCGGCGACGTACGGGTTCAGGAGTCGTTCGGTGTAGTCGGCCTCGAACGCAGCGCGTTCTTCGTCGGTGGCGCGGCGCTGCAGGATCGCCGCGGCCTGCCCGGCTCCCATCACGGCGAGTTCGGCCCACGGCCACGCCAGGCAGACGTCGTTGCCCATCGTCTTGGAGTCCATGACGATGAACGCACCGCCGTAGCTCTTGCGCAGGATCACGCACACACGTGGCACGGTGGCGCGGCCGTACGCGAACACGAGCTGGGCGCCGTGGCGGATCATGCCGCGCCACTCGAGGTCCTTGCCCGGGTAGAAGCCGGGCGTGTCGACGAGGGTGATCAGCGGCAGGTTGAACGCATCGCAGAAGGCGACGAACCGGGCGGCCTTCTGGGATGCGGGGATGTCGAGGGTGCCGGCGAGGTTCATCGGCTGGTTGGCGACGATGCCGACCGGCTGGCCGGCCATGGTGGCGAACGCGGTGACGACGTTGCCGGCCCACCTACCGCGGATTTCGAGGAGTGAGTCGTCGTCGACGATGGCCTCGGCGACCTGGCGCACGTCGTAGCTGCCGGTGGACGACTCGGGGATCAGCTCGCCGGCCTCGGGGCAGGGACGATCGACCGGGTCGCCGGTCGGGGTGAACGGTGGCTCCTCGTCGGCATGATTCGGGAGGTAGCCGAGGAGTTGTTCGACCAGGTCGGCGCCGGCGGCTCGGTCGCCGACGATCGCGATCGGCAGGCCGGCATTGCGTTCGAGCGACGATGCGGAGCCGAGTTCGTCTTTGGAGATGTCGATGCCGGTGATCTGGCGGACCATCACCGGGCCGTTGACGAACGCGTACGCGGTGTTCGTCATGATCGTGAAGTCGACGAGGCCGAGCAGGAGTGCCGGACCAGACACGGCGGGACCGTCGACGATCGCGAACGTGGGGACCCGGCCCGAGCATCGGGTGAGGGCGCGAGCGACGCGACCCCACCCGTCGAGTGCAGCGATGCCTTCACCGATGTCGGCGCCGGCCGAGTTGATCACCATGACGAACGGGATCTGTTCCTCGAGCGCGGTGACGGCGGCTCGTTCCCACGTCTGGGTCATCGCCTGGGTGAGCGGGGCGGCCGGTTCGACCGTGTGGAACTCGAGCCAGGAGACCCGGCGTCCGTCGAGCACGCGGACCTGGGCGGAGATCGGTCCGGGGAGCCCGGCCGCAACGTTCAGTTCATCGAGCGACATCGTTCGCGGACACTAGACGCTGGAATGACGGCTCACGCGTTGCGGTGCAACGGGAACGTGTCGGTGGTGAGGTGGACACCGGGCTGCTCGTCGGCGTGGGCGTGGACGACCTCGCTGAGGATCGTGGCGACCGCGTTGGTGGCGGCGCTGGGGCCGGGCCGCCGTCGTCGGGCCCACGCCACCACGCGCCGGGGGAGCTCGGGAACCATGACCCGTTTGAAGTCGCCCTCGATCTGCTTGGGGGCCGCGGTGGCGGGCACGATGGCGGCGCCGTAGGCGTCGAAGGCCAGCGACGCCAGGAGCCGGACGCCGTCGATCTCCGCTTGTGCTCGCAACGTGACGTCGACGCTGCCCGCGGCGCGGTCGAGCACGCGCCGGAGCGCGGCGCCCTTGGGCGGGAGGAGCAGCGGCACTTCTTCGAGCTCGCGCAGCGACATGTGGTCGCGCTCGGCGAGCGGATGCGACGCGTGCACGAGCAGGATCAGGTCTTCGGCGAACAGCGGCTCGACGATCAGCTCGGGATCATCGATCGGGAGGTGGATGATCGCTGCGTTGAGCTGGCCGGAGAGGACCCCCGGCACGATCGTGGTGGTGCTGCCTTCGCTGACGATCGGATGGACGCGTGGGTGACGCTCGGCAACCGCGCCCAGCAACTGCGGCATGAGCCATCGGGCGGTGGTGCCGATCACCCCGATGCGGGCGTCGCCGGACACGTCGGAGTCGAGCGAGGCGATATCGGCCGAGATGTCGTCGATCTCGTGGAGTACTCGCCGGGCCCGCTCGACGACCCGCTCGCCCTCGTCGGTGAGGCCACCGTGGGCGCGATCGACGAGGGTGACCCCGAGTTCGCGTTCCAACTTGGCGACGTGCCCGGAAACGTTGGACTGCACGGTGTACAGCGCCCGAGCTGCCGCGGAGAAGGTGCCGTGGTCGGCAACGGCGACGATGGCTGCGAGCTGGCGAACGTCCACGGTCCGAGGGTATCACGAAAACAGATGTTGGGTATCGGAGAGTTCTACTTGTCAGATGCCCCGAAGTGCGTGCATACTTTCACAAACAGAACGACGCGAGAACACCCCCCATGTTCCGCTTCGAGGAGATCCCAACATATTCGGTCCCCCAACCGAACGGGATTTCCAGGTTGAGACGCCCCGATCCCCCATCGGGGCGTTTCCCGTTTTCCGGTGAGGTCGCACGATGCCGCGCTCGGCGACGTGGCCTAGTCTGCCGGTGTGGACCAGCGATCGACCGAAACGACCGGCGCAGCGTTCTTCGACCTCGATCGCACGCTGTTGCGAGGCGCGAGCGGCGAGGTGTTCTCCGACGCGATGCGTGCCGCGGGGCTCGTCAGCCGCAACATTCCCGGCGAGAAGTTCCTGTACCAACTCTTCAACACGGTCGGTGAGACGCTGCCGTCGATGGCGCTCGCCCGTCAGGCGGTCAACTTCGCGAAGGGTCGGTCCCGCGCTGCGGTGCAGGCCGCCGCCGATGGTGTCGCCGACCGACTCGTCGACATGGTGCAACCGTTCGCCGAGTCGGTGTTCGCCATGCACCGCGACGAGGGCCGCCCGATCGTGTTGGCGACGACCACCCCGTACGACCTCGTCAAGCCGTTCGCCGACCGTCTCGGCCTCGACGGTGTGGTCGCCACCCGGTACGGCGTCGGTGACGACGACGACACGTACAGCGGCGACCTCGTCGGGCCGTTCGTGTGGTCGGCCGGCAAGCTGGCCGCCGTGCGAGAATGGGCCGACGAGCACGGTGTCGACCTCGCCGAGAGCTACGCCTACTCCGACAGCGTGTACGACACACCGCTGCTCGCTGCCGTCGGTCACCCCGTCGTCGTCAACCCCGACCCGCGCATGGTCGTCATGGCCGCCGCACGTCGCTGGCCGACGATCGACCTCGGTGTGTCGCCCGGCGTGAAAAAGTTGCCGGTCGTCGGCACGGAGTTGCAGCGGTTGGCGCTCGCGTTCTCGAGGCCGTCGATGGTGCCGTACGCCGACATCCGCATCACGGGTACCTCCAAGATTCCGAAGTCGGGGCCCGTGATCCTGGTCGCGAACCATCGTTCGTACTTCGACCCGATGGTGATCTCGATGGTGGTCGCCAAGACCGGTCGCACGGTCAGGTCGCTCGGCAAGAAGGAGGTGTTCGACGTCCCGCTGGTCGGTCCGCTCGCCACCGCGATGGGAGGTATCCGGGTCGACCGTGGCACCGGGTCCGACGAGCCGCTCCAACTCGCCGCCGAGGCGCTCGGTGCCGGTGAGATGGTGGCGATCATGCCCGAGGGCACCATCCCGCGTGGTCCCGCCTTCTTCGACCCGAAGCTCAAGGGCCGTTGGGGCGCCGCTCGTCTCGCGCACATGACCGGTGCCACCGTCATCCCGGTCGGCCTGTGGGGCACCGAGAAGGTGTGGCCACGCTCGTCGCGGGTGCCGAAGGTGTTCAACGTGGCCGACGCCCCGACCGTGCTCGCCACCGTCGGCGACCCGGTCGAGTTGAAGGGCAAGAGTCTCGACAAGGACACCAAGCGGATCATGAAGGCGATCTCGGCGCTGCTGCCACCCGAGTCGCAGGTGCGCCACGACCCGACACCCGAGGAGCTCGCTGCCACGTACCCGCCCGGGTACCGGGGTGATCCCGACCACGAGGCCGAGCGCCGCCCCGGCACCGACTGAGCATCCTCGGGTGGCGTCAGTCGCCGACGGCGCCGTCGATCGACTCACGGATG
>CAXAWD010000385.1:0-4169 GCA_963972325.1 uncultured Acidimicrobiaceae bacterium | reverse complement strand
TCAACCGATCGTTCCCCGGCACGGCGCGCGGCTCGTTGGCCGGCCGTGTCGCCCACCTGATGATGACCGAGATCGTGGCGCCGAGCGACGTCGGCATCGATCTGCACACCGGCTCCGATCACCGCACCAACCTGCCGCAGATCCGCGCCGACCTCGACGACTCGACCACCCGATCGCTCGCCGAGACGTTCGGTGCGCCGGTCATGATCCACGCCGGTACCCGCGACGGTTCGTTGCGGCACGCCGCCCGCGAACACGGCGCCACCGTGCTGCTCTACGAGGGCGGCGAGGCGCTGCGCTTCGATGACTGGGCGATCGACGCGGGAGTCGCCGGCGTGAACCGGGTGCTCGCCTCGCTCGGCATGATCGAGGGCGAGACCACGCCCGACCGGGCGTCGGTCGAGTCGCGCAAGACGGGGTGGGTGCGGGCGAGTGCATCGGGCATCGCGCGCATCGAGTGTGCGCTCGGCGCCGAGGTCGAGGCGGGGGATCGGTTGGGCGTGATCTCCAACTCGTTCGGCAAACGACTGGCGACGATCAAGGCATCACGCAGCGGTGTCGTGATCGGCCGGCTGGAAGCGCCACTGGTCAACCGCGGCGACGCCGTGGTGCACATCGCCGAGATCGTCTGAGCCGGTCAGCTGAAACCGGTCAGGCGGGGCCGTACCACTGACCGCGCTCGGTCAGCACGTCCTTCAACACCTGTGGCCGGTCGGTCATGAGACCGTCGACGCCGAGATCGAGCAGGCGGTGCATCTCGTCCGGTTCGTCGATCGTCCACACGTGGACGTGCAGCCCGCGGCGGTGGGCGCGCTCGATCGTCTGCTCGTTCACGATCGTGATCCGCCCCTGGCGAACGGGCACCTGGGCGGCCTGGCCGCCCCACGGCACACGGCCGGTGAAGCGCAGCGCGGCAATCTGGGCGGGACCGAAACTGGTGCACAGTGCCTCGCCGAACTCCCTGCGGAACCGGCGCAGCCGGGCATCGCTGAAGCCGCCGATCAGCACCCGGTCGAGGCAGTCGAGTCGCCGCAGCGACGCGATCAGCGCGTCGCCCGCACTGTCGGCCTTGCAGTCGATGTTGACCCGAGCGTCGGGGAACTGCTCCATCAGATCCTCGAACAGCGGGATCGGCTCGCGCCCGTCGACCCGGGCCTGTTTCACCTCGCTCCAAGGCAGATCGTTAATCGTGCCGGTGCGGTCGGTGGTGCGATCGAGCGAGTCGTCGTGGAAGGCGAGCAGCACGCCGTCGCTCGTCGCGTGGACGTCGGTCTCGAGGTACGTGTACCCGAGGTCGACGGCGTGCCGGAACGCCGGCATCGTGTTCTCCGGGTTGTCCGATGCACCACCACGGTGGGCGAACGGAATCGGCCCCGGCCAGTCCAGAAACGGATGCATGCCGGGAGCGTACGCTCAGATCTTGCGGCCCGCCGCCGTCCAGTACTCGTCTTTCAACAGGCGCTTGTAGAGCTTGCCGGTGGGGTGGCGGGGGAGTTCTTCGCGGAAGTCGATCGAGCGCGGGCACTTGACGTCGGCGAGATGCTCGCGGCAGTACCGGATCAGCTCGCTCGACAGCGCAGCAGCGGCCTCGTCGTCGGCGGGCACCTCGCGTGGCTGCACGACCGCTTTGACCTCTTCGCCGAAGTCGTCGTTGGGGATGCCGAACACCGCGACATCGATCACGTCGTCGTGCATCGTCAACACGTTCTCGGCCTCCTGCGGGTAGATGTTGACCCCGCCCGAGATGATCATGTACGCCTTGCGATCGGTCAGGTACAGGAAGTTGTCGTCGTCGAGATAGCCGACGTCGCCGAGGGTGGTCCACCCCTTCGGATGGCGGGAACCGGCGGTCTTCTCCGGGTCGTTGTGGTACTCGAAGCTCGCCCCGCCCTCGAAGAACACGGTGCCCGGCTCGCCGTTGGGTACCTCCTCGCCGTCCTCGCCGACGATGTGCACGACGCAATTGATCGGCGTGCCCACCGTGCCGGGGTGGGCGAGCCACATGTCGCTGTTGCAGTACACGAACCCGTTGCCCTCGGTGCCCGCGTAGTACTCGTGGATGACCGGGCCCCACCACTCGATCATCTGCTGCTTCACGGGCACCGGGCACGGTGCCGCCGCGTGGATCACACACTCGATCGACGACACGTCGTACTTCGCTCGGGTCTCCTCGGGCAGCTTGAGCATCCGGACGAACATGGTCGGTACGACCTGGCTGTGGGTGACCGAGTACCGCTCGACGAACTCGAGGTAGCGCTCGGCGTCGAAGTGCTCCATCACCACGACCGTGGCGCCGTTCGCCAGCGACGACATCGAGAAGCGCAGGGGAGCGGCGTGGTACATCGGGGCCGGCGACAGATACACGCTGGAATCGCTCATGCCGAACAGCACGCTCAACATGCCGGCCACGCCGGTGATCCGTGTTTCGAGCGGCTCCGGCTCGAACGCGGGCAGCACACCCTTCGGGCGACCGGTGGTGCCCGATGAGTAGAGCATGTCGGTGCCGGCGAGACGCTCGCTCAGCGGTTCCGTCGGCTGCGCCGCAACGGCGGGTTCGAACGCCTCGTACCCGTCGATCGTGCCGTCCAGCATGAGGCGCAGTTCGATTCCCGGGGTCTCCGCGATCAGGTCGGCCGCCTGCTCGGCCATGTACTTGGATGTGATGAAGGCCCGTGCGCCGCAATCGTTGATGATGTACGCCAGTTCCTCGGTCGTCAGACGCGAGGAAGCAGCGGTGTAGATCAGGCCCGCGTAGTCGAGGCCCCACAGGATCTCGAGGTAGCGCGGGTGATTCTCCATGCACAGGGCGATGTGATCGCCGGGTCGGAGACCGGCCGCTCGGAGCAGGTGGCTCAACTGGTTCGCCGCTGCGTCGAGTTCGGCGAAGGTCTGGACCTGGCCGCTCTCCGCCATGATCACGGCGGGTCGATCGGCGTGCGTGGCGAGGTGCATTCCGGGGTACATGGCCGCGGACGGTAGCCGACGGTACGGTCGAACCGTGGGTCGGAGGCAACAGTCGGAGGTCACCGAGCGGATCGCGCCGTTCGCCGAGGTCATCGATGCCCCCGACGCGACGCTCGACGAGCTCACCGTGCTGCTGTCGAAGGCGCTCCAACCCGACCTCGACGTACTCGGGGTGATGACCGAACTCGACGTGCTGGCGGCGGACTGCCCGACGCCGACTCGCGACGGGGTGATGCGCTTCCTGACCGGCACGGCCGGCTTCACGGGCGACCGCGCCGACTACCACCGGTGGGAGAACTCGTGCCTCGACCACGTGCTCGCGACCCGCCGGGGTATGCCGATCACCTTGGCGGTCGTCGCGATCGAGGTGGCCCGGCGCGTCGGGGTTCGGCTCGCGGGCGTCGGCATGCCCGGCCACTTCCTGGTCGGTGACCCGGCCGACCCCCGCTGGTTCGCCGACCCGTTCCACGGTCACACCGACCTCACCCGGACCGACTGCCGCAACCTCCTGGTGATCCACGGGGCGCGCCGCTGGTCCGACAGCTACCTCGAGACGATCCCGGCGCGGGCGGTCGTCGCACGCATCCTCAACAACCTGAAGGTGTCGTGCGAACAACGGCCCGACCCCGTGCGGCTCGCGATCGTCATGCAGGCCCGGCAGGCGTTGCCCGAGTTCGCGACCGAGCACCCCGCTGCGGTCGAGGCGCTCGCCGCCCTCAACTGATCGACCGACACCCCGGCGTCAGCCGACGGAGGGCGGCGCCTCGAGCGGTTGCGTCGCCGGCGGTCCGGGGTTGTTGTCGGTGTCGCGGCACGCGAACGAGACGTAGCTGTTGATCCGTTCGGCTGGAGAACTGTCGCGATCGAATCGTTCGTCGACGACGGCACTGGTGGGCGCCGACGAGGCGTCGCCCTCGGCGCCCTCGTCGCCCGATGCGTCGGGCACCGTGCTCGTGGTCGTGGTCGTGGTCGTGGTCGTGGTGCTGGTCGTCGTGGTGGTGCTGGTCGATGTGCTGGTGGTCGTGGGGCCGGTCGGCTGCGTCGTCGTGTCCGGGCGCGGGACGGTCTCGATCGTGTCCCGCGGTGCGTCGGTCGGCGGCGGTGCTCCGGTCTCCAGCGCATCGAGCACCAGCCTGAAGTCATCGGCGATCACGGCGGGCACGTCGTCGACGATCGACCGGTACGTGTCGACGATCTCGCCGGTG
>CAXAWD010000384.1:0-4171 GCA_963972325.1 uncultured Acidimicrobiaceae bacterium | reverse complement strand
GAGGTACTCGACTTCGTCGGCCGGAGCCTCGGGGAGGTGCGCGAGGCCCTCGATCTGCTCATCGGTGAGTTCGGCGAGCGCCTTCAGTGCTTCGGCTTCGGCCTCGGCCTGCTCCGCGGGCGACATGAACTCGGTCGACCACGGACCCAATCCGACCGTGCACTGCTCCCGCTGGATCGCCTCGAGCATCGCCGGGTACGGAGCCATCGGCTCACGTTCCGAGGTGCGGAGTTCGAAGTGCAGGTGCGGGATACCGACATTGCCGGTCGTCCCCATGAAGCCGATGATCTGACCGGCTCGGACGCGGGTGCCGACCTCCAGGGAGGAGTGGACGGGCCCGGTCTCACTGTTCGAGAGGTGGAAGTAGTTGGCGTACAGCCCGTCGTCGCGGGTGAGCCGCAACCCGTTGCCGGCGATCCCAGACGGGTCGTCGTCGATCATGGTGATCACGCCGTCGAACGCAGCGCGGATCGGCTGACCCTCGTAGCCGATCAGGTCCAGGCCCTCGTGCTGGCGGGCACCACCGTCGCGCTCGAAGTGCCAGTCGTCGACGAACTCGACCGGGCCGAGCACCGGGAACGCGATCGCGGGCACGAGCGCTTCGGTGTCGGACGGCAGGTAGACGGGCGCACCTTCGGACAGCAGCGAGAAGAACTTCTTCATCCACTTCGCCTGGTATTGGCGTGGCGTCAGCGTGTTGCCGGCTTCGGGGTGCGGGACGGTGTCCCACTCGGCGCCCTGTGGGACGTGACCGATGTACCAGCTGACCGGGATCTTCGACACGTCGTTGCCGTGCCGCTTGAGCAGGGCGGTGAACGATTCGTACGCGAACTGGTCCTGGACCTCGGGGGGTGCGAGCACGGCGCGGGCGTAGCCGTCGTAGCCGTTCCACGTCGAGTTGATGACCTGGTAGGCACCGGATGCGGTGGAGCCGCGTGCCTGTGCGTCGTACCGATTGCCGCTCTCCAACCAGCGGGTGGTCGCCATGGCGACACCGACCGGAACGCCCTCGGCGTAGACGCCGTCGTAGCTCGATGCTCGGAGCCCCGGGTCGTAGGTGTTGAGCTCGGCCGGCGTGGTGTCGACCGGCACCGTGGTTGCCGGAGCGTCCGACCCCTCGGCGTGGTCGATCTTGGTCGCGGTCTCGGCGCGCTCGGCAGGAGCGGTCGCCGTGGCGACCTCCGGTGACTCGTCCTCGCTCGCCGGCGGGTTGGTCTCCTCGGCCTCGCCGTCGTCGTCGCCGTCGTCGTCGCCGGGCTCGTCGACGGGCTCGTCGACCGGAGCGGGCACGGTGGCGGGCGCGGTCGTCTCCGTCGTGGGAGCGACGGTCGTCGAGGTGTCGGTCTCCTCGGCGGGCGGCGCGATCGTGGTCGTGGTCGTGGGGTCGACCGTCGGCTCACAAACGGGCTCGACGGGGTCTTCCGCCGGGAGCGTCGTGGTCGTCGTGGTCGTGGTGGTCGTCGTGGGTGTGGGGTCGTCCGTGGACTCACAGGCCGGGTCGTCGGCGTCGGCCGGCGTGGTCGTCGGAGGCGCCGGTTCGGCCGCCGGCTCGTCGGCCGGCTCCTCATCGCCCTCCGGCGTCGTCGTCGAAGTCCCGGTCGGTTCGGTCGTGGTGGACTCGGTCGGTTCGGTCGGCTCGGTCGTCGACGGGGTCGTGGTCGTCGGAGGGACGTCGGTCGCCGGTTCACCGGCCGGCTCCTCGACGGGCACGACGGTGGTCGTGGAGCTCTCCGCCGGCTCCTCGGCCGGGGGGACCGTGGTCGTCGTCGATTCGGGTTCCTCGATCGGCTCGGAAGCCGGCTCGGAAGCGGGTTCGGCCGGCTGCTCCTCCGGAGCATCATCACTCGCCTCACCGGCGACGGCGGCGAGTGCGAGCGTGGCATCTGCGACCACCGCGGCCGACGCCACCGCGGGCACGACGCCACGGGCCACGGCCGCCTGCGACACCGCGGACGCACCTTGCACGGGGACGCTGATCGCCGCTGCGGGCGCAATGAGACCGACCGAAGCGGCGGTTGCGAGCGATGCGATCAGAGCGGGTTGACGGCGACGAAACATCAGAGGTTCTCCAAAATGCAGGCGGTGAAGTACCTCTTCATCGGCCGCGAAACGCGTTCCATGAGGCCGGTCACGAAATATCACCGGCTCAGGGCGCGTCGCCCCAGTTCACAGCCCTCGGAGCACTGCTCAGCAAATTTGCTCAGGCGCGGAGGCGTCGTCGTTCGTGGAGTCGGTACCCGACGATCGGACGGACGAAACCCGGCTCAGCAAGGAAAATTCCGTGTCGTCGCGCTCGGCGCCCTCGATCCCTCGATTCGAGCATGTTGTCTCACCGTCGAGCGGGCGACCGTCCCGAGTCGGCGGCCGCCGACTCGGGACGGACGCACCGCCATCGAGACTCAGTCGGGCCGAGCTGCGCTGATCTGCCCGAGCGCGGACTCGCGATCGAGCGCCTCGGCGAGGTCACCCAGCGAGACGATGCCGACGACGTCGTCACCACCCATCACCGGGACACGACGCAGCGCCTTGTCCTCCATCAGCTTGACCACATCGTCGATCCCGGCATCGACGTCGACCGTGTGGAGCTGCTTCGCGCAGACGTCACCCAGTGTCATCGAAGTCGGGTCCGCCTGGCCGGCGAGACCTCGCACGACGAGGTCGCGGTCGGTCACGATGCCGCAGACGCTGCCCTGCTCGTCGCGGACCAGCACGTCCCCGATGTCGCAGTCGCGCATCGTCGCGGCCGCGGCGGTCAAGGGCGTCGTCACCGGGCAGATCTCGAGTTCGGTGGTCATCACGTCGTGCAGCTTCATGTGCATCTCCTTCGGTCGTGGTTCGGCGTACGACCGGGAGGTACCCGTGATCGGCGTCGGCGACACATGACGGCGAACAAGACGGGTGGGCCGAGGTGGTTCTGACCGAACTCACGGGTCGACGGTCCACACTGCAGTCGTGCCTCACGCGCCGCCGAGGGACGCGCGGTTCCCGCTCGACGATCCGTCGACCCGCCGTTCTCGGCATCGTCGGTGCTGACGCACATCGCTCGCATGGACTTCACGACGCATCGACACGAGGCCAAGCAGAACACCGTCCTGCTCGTGGCGCTGCTGGCGATGGGGATCCTGGCGATCGTCGCCGCCGTCTCGGTCGTGTTCACCGTGCTGTTCTCGTACGCATCGGACGGACCGGAACCGCTCGAGGTGGTCACCGTCGCCGCGCCGATCACCGCGGTCGCCGTGCTCGGCACATCGCTGATCAAGTCGGCCCAGATCCGAGGCGGCGGCGGCGCCTACGTCGCGAGGTCGATGGGAGGTCGCAAGATCGACGCCGACACCACCGACCTGGGCGAACGGCGCCTCGTCAACGTCGTCGAGGAGATGACGATCGCGTCCGGCGCCCCGGCCCCCGAACTGTTCGTGCTCGACAACGAGCCGAGTATCAACGCCTTCGCCGCCGGGTGGACGGCCGACCGTGCCGCGATCGGTGTGACCCGAGGCGCACTCGATCAGCTCGACCGACGCGAGTTGCAGGGCGTGATCGCCCACGAACTGTCACACATCACCAACGGCGACACCCGGGTCAAGACCCGCATCATCGGCTGGGTTTTCGGCATCGCCGTCCTGACCGTGCTGGGTCGGCTCCTGCTCCATCAGATGTGGTGGGCGCCCCGTCGGCGCGGTCGTGACGACCGATCCGGCTTCGTCCTCATCGCCGCCGGCGTCGCGCTGCTGGTCATCGGTGCGATCGGCACGCTCTTCGCCCGCCTCGTCCAGGCAGCCGTCTCCCGCCAGCGCGAGTACCTGGCCGACGCCACGGCCGTGCAGTACACCCGTGACCCCTCCGGCATCGGCAGCGCACTCATGAAGATCGGCGGGTCCGGTGGCTCGAGTCGAATCCGTTCCGCGCACGCCACCGAGGCCGACCACCTGTTCTTCACCGCCTCGTTCAGCAGCGCACTGGCGTCGCATCCACCGCTGCAGGACCGGATTCGCCGACTGGTGCCGAGTTGGGACGGCCAGTTCATCGAGACCGCGGTGCAGGAAGCGACCCCCGACACCACCGCTACCGAGCCGGACGATCGCTCACGAGGCCCAGGACGCAGGCCGGGTCGCCGCCGCCCGCCGGTCCCCTGGCTCGGACCGCCACCCGGGCACCGACCCCCACCCGGTCC
>CAXAWD010000383.1:0-4190 GCA_963972325.1 uncultured Acidimicrobiaceae bacterium | reverse complement strand
GCCCGAGCTCGGTGGTGCACACCGGCGTGAAGTCGGCGGGGTGGCTGAAGAAGACAGCCCACGCGCCCTGCTTCCAGTCGTGGAACGAGATCTCACCGTCGGTCGTGTCGGCGGTGAAGTCGGGGGCGGTGTCACCCAGGTGCAAACTCATGGCAGATTCCTCTTTCGATGGTGCGCCGCGATCGACGCATTTGTACGGACATTTACGGCAACCGGTCTCGATCGGCCGCTATTCCCGATCTTCGCGCCGAAGCCGAACCGTGTCGACCGCGCTCGCCGGCGGGCGCGGTTCAGCCCGAGCGATCGGCCGCGGCGCGGCGCGCTCGCTTGACCGCGTACATCGCCTCGTCGGCGGCGGCGAGCAGGTCGACGGGTTCGCGGCCCACCTCGCAGGTGGTCGCATGGCCGATGCTCGCCCTGCAGACGATGGAGACATCAGGACCGAGCACCATCGGCTCACCCAGCGCTGTATCGAGGCGCTCGACCAGACCGGCCGACTCGTCGAGCGTCGGGTCGTACACGATCGCGAACTCGTCGCCCCCGAGACGGGCGATCCGATCGAGGTCGGGCACGATCGCGCGCAGCCGATTCGCGGCCTCTTGCAACACGAGGTCGCCGGTTCGGTGGCCGAACCGATCGTTCACCCGTTTCATACCGTCGAGATCCAAGAACGCGACCGCGACCGCATCACCCGACGACGCCGCGCGTTCGAGCTCGGCGTCGAGCACGGTGTGGAAACAGCGACGGTTGCCGAGGCCGGTCAACGGGTCGCGTACCGCGAGTTCGGCGGTCGCGGCCTGGAGGCGACGCAGTTCCGTGACGTCTCGCGTCACACCCTGCACCCCGCCGTGGACGGGCCTGATGCTCGTCTCACCGATCACGGTCGAACCGTCCGCGCGACGGAACCGGATGTCGACCCGGCTGGGCATCGGTTCACCGCGCACCGCCGCACCGATCAGTTCGACGACCTGACCGTCGGTGATCCGGTCGAGGAGCTCGAAGTCGTCGATCATCTCGTCGGCCGTGACCCCGAGGATGTGCTCGACCGACGGACTCACGTAGTCGAATCGAACGACCGGCTCGCGGCTGATCCGCCACACGATGTCGGACGACTTGTCGGCGAGCTCGCGATAGCGGGCTTCACTCTCGACCAGCCGCTGCTCGGCGAGGTACTGCGAGGTGACGTCGCGGCCGATCGACAACACCTCCGGTTCGTCGTCGCAGTGGAGGTACCGGTCGGCCCACTCGATCCACCGCAGGACCTCTCCGGGCCGAGCCCGCGGCACCACGTCGACCAGCATCGGCCGGTCGGGCCCCAAGCGCGACAGCTGGCTGTGCAAGCCCTCGAGTTCGCTCGGTGACAGGTACGCGTCGAGCGCCGTGCCGACGGCCTGGGCGGGCGTGATGTCGAACAGCGACGCCCATGACGCATTGCAGTAGGTGATCACGTGGTCGGAGAACCGGAACCGGTTGACGTGCTCCGGCAACAGGTCGAGCATCGCTTCCGCGGCGCCGCCACCGAGTCCGCGTGCTCGCCGTTCCGTGTCGCGGCGCGCCGTGTCACCAGCCCCCTCCCCGGGGAGCATCCGAGTGAGTTCGTATGGCGGCGCGGTACCGATATGTGTTCATCGGGATGACGCCGCCCGAGGTTGAGCACGCGTTTCGAGGGCTCGTCGGGCCGAACACCACGACTGAGCCACACGATTCGCGTTCGGTCGGACGGCGACCTACGCTCGCCCACCATGCGTGAGTTCGATGTGGTCGTCGTCGGCAGTCTCAATCTCGACCTGGTCACCCGAACCACCCGGCTCCCCGGTCCGGGCGAAACGGTGATCGGAGCTTCGTACGCCGAGTTCCCCGGCGGCAAGGGGCTCAACCAGGCGGTCGCGGCCGCCCGCGCCGGAGCGTCGGTCGCTCTGGTCGGTGCGGTCGGCGACGATCACGCCGGCACCCGACTGCGCGCCGTCGCGGCGGACGAGGGCATCGACGTGACGCACCTGGCCACGATCGACGGCCAACCGACCGGACGGGCGATCATCTCGGTCGACGACAGCGGCGAGAACTCGATCATCGTCGTGCCCGGTGCGAACGCTCGCACGGCGCCCGCCGACCTACCGGTCGGGCGCGTCGTCGTCGCCCAGCTCGAGATCCCGCTCACCACGGTGACCGAGGCGTTCCGCATGGCGCGCGGCCGCGGTGCGACCACCGTGCTCAACCCGGCCCCCGCGAGCGCGCTGCCCACCGCGCTGCTGGCCAACTGCGACGTGGTCGTCCCCAACGAGCACGAGGTCGAGTTGCTCGGGGGCGCCGACCGGCTGCTCGATGCCGGTGTCAGTCAGATCGTCGTGACCCGTGGCGGCGCCGGCGTCGACGTGATCACGCGCGCACCCTCGCTCCATCTCGACGCGTTCCCGGTCGACCCGGTCGACACCACCGGCGCGGGCGATGCCTTCTGCGGCGCGCTCTCCAGTCGGCTGGCGGCAGGAGACCCGCTGCTGACAGCGGTGCACTTCGCCGCCGCCGCCGGAGCGTTGGCCACGACGAAACCCGGTGCGGTGCCGTCGCAGCCATACCGTTCCGACATCGAGACGATGGCGGCGTCGCGGCCGACGATCGGCTGATCCGCGCCCCCACCGCCCGCCGAGCCCGTCGTACAGTCACCCCGTGCACCTCGACGCCGATCGCGACGATCTTCCGGTCCTCCCAGGTCGGCTGCAGCGCCTCGCCGACGAACTCGCCGAAGAGGGCGTGCCTGCGCTCGCCGACGCTCCCGACCCGGTCGGCGTGCTGGTCGAGCTCGCGTATGCGCTCCGTCCGCAGATCCACGAGGGACGGGTGCCGACGTACGGCGTGTTGATGCCGTCGACCACCCCGACCTTCGATCGGGATCACCGCATCGGTACCGACGCGATCGACCTGATCGACGTGGGCCCGCTGGATGTCCAGTTCGCCCGACGGTTCGCCGACGGCGTCACGAGTTTCGCCGTCCGGTCGGCCGACACGATCACCCACATCGCCGGTTTCGGGCGCAACATGGCCGACGAGTACGACCTCGTCGGCCTCCAGGCCCGCTTGGGCGGACTGATCATCCAACGGCACCCGGGCGGCCAGGTCCGGGTGTTCGGCCCGCACGGTGTCGTCAGGTGGAACGGGATCAGCTGGCACCATGACGCCCCGGTCGACGCCTGGATCGACCGGCTCGCATCGGTCACCGGCGACCTGCCGATTGACGCGGTCCGGCCGCTACTGCGGTTCGCGATCCACGAGCTGGGCGGCCGACGTATCGGTGCCACGCTGATCCTGCGACCGACCGAACACCCGACGCCCGAGCGCCGGCTCGAACCGCTCGTCCACCATGCGCCACGGCTCCGCCTCGGGCACGTCGGCGAAGAGGCCGCGATGGCCCAGGCGTTGTCGCAGACCGACGGCGCGGCGATCTTCGACGGCGAACCGGCGCTGATCGCGCTCGGGATCCGATTGGGTCCGTCGACCGAGGCCCAGACCGAGGTGTCGGCCATGAACGGGATGCGCCACACGTCGGCGCTGCGCTACTCGTACGACGATCCCCACGCGGTGGTGATCGTGGTGTCCGGAGACGGACCGGTCACGCTGATGCACGCGGGCCGGGCCATCGCCGCAGCCGATCCGGCGACCGAACAGATCGGCTGAGCACGCCGACGGGCTCGACGTCACTCCTCGGCGACGAAGTCGATCAGGCGCTCGACGGCACCGACCAGCTCCGGTTCGAGGTCGGCGTACGTGGTCACCTGGTTGCGCAACCGAGGCCAGAACCCCTCGAACGGCACGCCGAGGGCGCGGCACATGCCTTCCTTCCACGGCTGCCCCTTCGGCACGTCGGGCCATGCGGCGAGGCCGACGACCTTGGGACGGATGCCGGCCCAGACGTCGACGAACGGGTGCCCGGTGATCAACACGGCAGGATGATCCACCGTGGCCGCGATGCGCGACTCCTTGGAGCCCGCCACGAGGTGATCGAGCAGCACGCCGAGCCGCCGTTGGCCACCCGGCCGGAACTCGTCGACCATCGCTCGCAGGTCGTCGGCACCGTGCAGTGGTTCGACGACGATGCCCAGTTCGCGGAGATCGTCGCCCCAGACGTGTTCGAGCAGCTCGGCGTCGTGCTTGCCCTCGACCCAGATCCGGCTCGCCTTCGCCACCCGGGCGACACG
>CAXAWD010000382.1:0-4204 GCA_963972325.1 uncultured Acidimicrobiaceae bacterium | reverse complement strand
CCATTCGCAGTGCAGTTCGATCAGGTCGTCGTCGCGACGGGTGCCGGTCAGATGGTCGTCGACACCACACCGGGTGCACACGATCTCGGTCGCCATGTACGAATCGTAGCGACGGGCAGCCCGGCCGCTCGGCCGGACGAGAGGGAGCGCGGGCGACGGCCCGTCCGCTCGCTCAGGTCAACGACACCGTGGATGCGATCTCGTGCTGCTCGACATGGGAGTCGATGACCATCTCCTGCTGCCCGGCCTCGGGCCCCGAGCCACGGAAGGACTCCACTGCCTCGGCCGTGTCCCACCGTTCGAACACGTTGATGCGCTCGGGTTCGAGCGGATCGGCGGCGAGGTGGAAGTCACGACACCCCTCGGTTCGACGCGCCGTTTCGATCACCGGCAGACACGACGCCAGGTAGACGTCGCGTTGCGCGGCGTCGACCCGCAACCAGCCCGACACGATGATCATGCCCCGAATGTAGCCGTCAGGTCGGCTCCGGATTTCCGCGACGACTTTGTGCGAGATGTGGTCGACACGGGCCTCTGGACGTGCAACACGACAACAGCTCGCGAAAGGCATCACCATGAATCCCGACTTCGATCTCCCGCCCACCGTCGACCGGCACACCGGCACGACGCAGGAACTCCCCCAGGTCGCCGTACCGACCGCGACGGCGATGGTAGATTCGGCCCGCCGTGCCGACCGCACGCTCCTCGCCATCGTCGGCGTCGCCACCGTCTCGCTGATCGTCGGCGCGATCGCCATGTTCGGTCCCGACGCCACGACCCAGGCCGGCTCCGTCACATCGACCGCTCCCGCCCCGGTCGTCCCCGTCGCTCCCGCCGCCGATGATGTCGCCGGCGACGTGCCCGGCGACGTGACCGGATCCGAAGAGGCGGACATCGTCGAGATCGACGTGCCGGAACCGCAGCCCGACCCCGACCCGGAGCCCCCGGTTGCGGACGACCCCCCGGTCGACGAACCCGCCGATGTCGAGCCACCGGTCGACGCCGGAGACCCGGACCCGGACGTACCCGAGGTGAACCCGTGCGTCGAGGCCGCCGACGACGGCCGGCAGTTCTTCGTGCCCGACACGATCGTCCTGGAGGACGGCGCGCTCGGCGGCAGCTTCCGGATCGGTTCGTGCACCCCCGATCCACTGGCGATCGATCTGTCGACCGTGCCGGGGGTGCTGCTCAGCCACTCCGACTTCGACCTCGCCCCGGCCGGCGTCGACGTGCACTTCATCATCGTCCCCGAGTTCTTCGAGGACCAGGACATCGAGTTCAAGGTGAAGGTGTACGAGGTCGACTGCTGCGCCGACTACATCGACGTCGCCGCCGAGAAGACCTGGGGCCTCGGCGAACTGGCCCCGTTCGATCCGGGCATCTTCACGATGCTGACCGACACGGAGGACCTCGACCCGAACGACGCCGACGCCGTCACGCAGCGGTTCATCGACGAGTACGGCTGGCACCCCGGCTACCTCGATGCGCCCGAGGCGCAGATCCACGACGAGGCCGTCCTGGCGTTCATGGAGCAGTACGACGTGCCCTCGCCGTGGGAGAACCCGGACTCCTGACCCTGATCGGCGGGATGGCCGTCGGATGCTCGACCCGAGCGTCCGACGGCCGTCGCCGCGTCCGAGCGAACGGTGATCGGCCCGAAGGACGACCGGAATCAGCCTCGCGACCGGCCGATCGGCCGATGTGCCGACGGCGCTCGATTCGTACGTTGGCCATCGACATCCGATCACCGAGATCGGTCACGAGGAGCAACCTGCCATGACGACAACGACGACCACCTTCCACACCCCCGGCGACGACTACTTCGTCGTCGACTCGCCGTACGAGATCGCTCGCTGGCGGCCGCTCGTGCAGTGGCTGCTGTTCATCCCGCACGCCGTGATCTCGTACGCCCTGCGCTCACTCGCCTGTGCGGTCGCCGTCGTCTACTGGCTGGTGTTCCTGTTCACCGGCAAGCTGAACCGGGGCCTGTACGGGATGATGGCGCTGTACGAGCGGTACGACACCCGAGCGACGGGCTTCCTGGTCGGCTTCTCCGAGACGTTCCCGCCGTTCGATTTCCGCGCCGGCGGCGCCGACAACGATGCCTACACCCCGATCCGGTTGGAGCTGCCGGAGCCGCCCGAGACCGGATCGCGCCGGTTGGCGCTGAACTTCCTGCTGGCGATCCCGCACTACGTCCTGCTGTTCGTCTTCGCGATCGCCGCCGTCGTCCTCGCCGTGATCGGCTGGTTCGCCGTGCTGTTCACCGGCCGCTGGCCGCGGGGCATGCGCGACTTCCTGGTGCGGGTGAACAACTACCACTACCGGGTGTGGCTGTACGCCGTGATGGTCCACACCGAGTACCCGAAGTTCGGGCTCGCCCCCGCCTGAGCCTCGAGTCGGCGTGGACGGTCAGCCCTCGAGCGCGCGAGCCAGGCGCTCGAGGGTGGCCTCCATGCCGGTGCGGTTGTGCGTCAGCCGGTCGGTCACGCCCGACACCTGTGCGCTGTACTCCAGCGCACTCGCCGGGCGTAGGTCTTGGGCGTACTCGGTCACGACACAGCCACCGTCGGCCGGCTCGATCGAATACCCCCACTTGGAGCACACGAAGTCACCGACACGGCAGTCGAAGAAGAACCGTTCGTCGGGCACGAGGTCGACGACGGTGGCCTCGGTGGCCCACTCGTTGTCACCGTTGCGGTTGTGCCCGGTGAACGTGGCCCCGACCGCGGCCGCCGACACCCCGTCGTTCCACTCCGCACGGACGGTCTCGGGCGACCATTCGCCCATGCGGGTGATGTCGGTGAGCGCCGCGAACACCGCTGCCGGGGGCGCGGCGATCGTGCGGGAGACCTGGACGTCCGGAGTCATGGATCGACCGTAGACCACCGCCCGCCGCTCCCCGACGCCTGGCGCCCACCATCCCCACGGTTAGCGTGAGCGCATGCAGGTCGTGGTCATCGGGGGCGGCATCGTCGGCACCTCGACAGCGCTCACCCTCGCCGAACACGGGGCCGACGTGACGGTGCTCGAACGGGGCACGATCGCCGGCGAGGCGTCGGGGCTCAACGCCGGCGTGATCGGTGGCGGCGGATGGGGCGACCGCCCCGACGCCAACGTCGCACTCAAGATGGGGAGTCGGGAACGCTACGTCGACCTGGCGGAGCGCGGCTACGACTTCGGCCTCGACTTGTCCGGCACGTTGACGATGATCCGCACACCGGCCGAATGGAACTGGGCCCGAGCGTCCGTCGACGCCGACCGTCTGGCCGGCCACTGCTTCGAGCTGCTCGACGCCGACGACCTGATGGCGCTCGAACCGGCCGCCGATCCTGCTCTGCTCGGCGCGATCTTCGATCCGATGGCGGCGCGGGCCGAGCCGGTTGCCTCGACCGAGGCGTTCGCCACCGAAGCCGTCACGGTCGGTGCGACCGTCCGGACCGGTTGCGCGGTCACCGACCTCCGACCCACCGCAGGCGGTGGCTGGGAACTGGATCTCGAGATCGATCGGTCGGTCCAGTCGATCGGCGCCGACGCGGTGGTCATCGCCGCCGGCCCCTGGTGTGCCCGACTCGGATCACTGGTCGACGTCGACATCCCGATCGTCCCGGTCCGCGGGCAGATGTGGGCGACGGCGCGGCAGCCTCCCATGTTCCGGCATGCGATCGCCGGGGCCGAATCGTTCTGCGCGTGGAGTTCCGAGACACCGACCGACGGTGCCCCACCGAACCTCACGCATCGGGGCGATGCGCGCACGACCCGCCACCTGTACGGGTGCCAACGACCGAACGGCGAGATCATCTTCGGCGGCGACCGTGTGCTCGCCGACGACCGCGCCGTCGACGACGCCGGGATCGCCGTCAACCACGCACACGCCACCGAGGTGTTCCCCGACCTCGGTGCCCTCCAGCCGACCCGGACGTGGGCCGGTCTGATGCCGTTCAGCGTCGACGGTCGCCCACTCATCGGGCCGATCCCCGGGCACGAGGGTCTGTTCCTCGCCGGTGGGCTCGCATCGGGTGGCTTCGGTCGCGGACCGATGACGGGCCGACTGGTCGCCGAACTGGTCCTCGGCCACGAGCCGAACGTCGACATGACACCGATCGACACCGCCGGGCGTGTCTCCCCACGTCGGGTGTGACGGCTAGGTGTGCTCAGCGGGGAGGTTGTCCCCGGAGCAGCGGGTGAGGGTGTCGATGGGTGA
>CAXAWD010000381.1:0-4215 GCA_963972325.1 uncultured Acidimicrobiaceae bacterium | reverse complement strand
GGAGATCGTGCCACCGGTGCGGGCGTGGCTCGGAGACGCGTTACCGACATCGTGCACTGGGCCGAGCACGAACGCGGCGGCCACTTCGCCGCGTTCGAGGTGCCCGACACGTTCGTGGCCGACGTGCGCGAGTGCTTCCGGCCGCGCCGCTGACCTGGCCGCAGGTCAACCCTCCCGGTCGCGTCGCAGGATGCTCATCACGATCGCGTCGTGGAACTCACCCTGCCAGCAGAGCGCGTCACGCAGCACGCCCTCGCGCACGAACCCGACCTTCTCGTAGACGGCCAGCCCGCGCGGATTGAACTCGAACACCTCGAGCGACAACCGGTTGACGGGCGGGTCGTCGATCGTGTCGAAGACGTGGTCGACGATCAGCCGGGTCGCCTCGGTGCCGGCGCCGCGGTCGCGACCGTTCGCGCCGAGCGCGATCCGGAAGCTGCACGACCGGTTGTCGGCATCCCATTCGTTGATCACCACTTCGCCCAACCACACTCCGGTGTCCGGATCGACGACCGCGAGGTCGAGACGGTCGGGCTGCCCGGAACGCGAACTGCACCACCGATCGATCTGCTCGCGCGTGAAGTCGGCGTGCGTGCCCGTGAAGTGGGTGATCTCGTCGTCGTGCACGTCGGCCCACATCGAGTCGGCGTCCTGCGCCCCCATCGGCCGCAGCATCACACGGTCGCCGCGGATCGTCGGCTTGTCGGCGAACGTGGTCATCACCCGAGCGTAGGTCCGATGCTCGACGCCGGCGCTGCGCGTGCGGACCATTTCTCTGACTAGAGACAGAGAAATGGCGGCGGCCGATCCAGACGTGACGACACTCCGATCGTTCAACCGGTCGTTCACCCAACGCATCGGCGTGCTCGACAACTCGTTCCTGCAGTCGGGTCGCCCGCTGGCCGAGGCTCGGCTGTTGTTCGAGATCGGCCCCGGCGGCGCCTCGATCCTCGAACTCCGACACCGTCTCGGACTCGACTCGGGATACCTCAGCCGCCTGCTCCGCCAACTCGAACGCGACGACCTGGTGACCGCGGCGCCCGACCCGGACGACAAACGACGCCGGCTGGTGCGCCTGACCGGCGCCGGGCGCACGGCGTGGAGCCAGCTCGACCGCCGATCCGACGCGCTCGCCACCGGGCTCCTCGCCCCGCTGACCGATCGCCAACGTCGGCAACTCGACGATGCGCTCCGCTCGGCCGATCGGCTCCTCCGCGTCGCCACACTCACCTTCGACCTGATCGACCCGAGCAGCGAGGCCGCCGTCGGAGCGATGAGCGCCTACTTCGCCGAACTCGACGAACGGTTCTCCGACGGGTTCGACCCCGGCGACACCCTGACCGCCGACGCGCCGGCGATGCGTGCACCGGCCGGTGCGTTCGTCGTGGCCCGCTCCGACGACACGGTCGCCGCCTGCGGAGGGGTGCAGCGACACGACTCGTCCACGGGCGAGATCAAGCGCATGTGGGTGCACCCCGACTGGCGCGGCACCGGCGTCGGCCGACGGATGCTGGCGCACCTCGAAGACCGGGTCCGAGGACTCGGCTACACGACCGTCGTGCTCGACACGAACGACTCGCTCACCGAAGCGATCACCATGTACGAACGGGCCGGCTACCGGTCGATCGAGCGCTACAACGACAACCCCTACGCGAAGCGCTGGTTCTCCAAGCCCCTCGGCCCACAGGGGTCGGCGACAGGGTCGCACTGACCTGGGCACTCACCGATCCCGACTACGGTCGGCCGCATGGCGCTGATCTCCGTTGCCGAACTCGCCGAACTCGTCGACGATCCCGACGTGGTGATCTGCGACGTTCGTTTCCACCTCGCCGACCACGACCAGGGACGCCGCGAGTACGACGCCGCCCACCTCCCCGGCGCCCGGTTCGTCGACCTCCACACCGAGCTCGCCGGCGGCCCGGGTGGCGGCCGCCATCCACTCCCCACGATCGATGCGTTCGCCGCGGTGCTCGGACGGCTCGGCATCGTGCCCGGATCCTTCGTCGTCGCGTACGACAGCGCCGGTGGTGCCGTCGCCTCGCGGTTGTGGTGGATGCTCCGCTCCGTCGGCCACGGACGCGTCGCCGTGCTCGACGGCGGCTACCCCGCCTGGGTCGACGCCGGCCATCCGGTCACCGACGACGTGCCGGACGTGACCCCCACCGACTACCCGACCGCGCCCGAATGGACCGGCGTGGTCGACGCCGAGGCCGTCGCGCAGAGCCTCGAGTTCGGCGGCACCGTCATCGACGCGCGGGCTCCCGAGCGATACCGGGGCGACGACGAGCCGATCGACCCGCGCGCCGGCCACGTCCCCGGCGCGATCAACCGATTCCACGGAGACACGATCGGCCCCGACGGGCTCCATCGACCGACCGCCGAACTGGTCGCTCGGTTCGCCGGCATCGGCGCCAACCCGATCGTGTACTGCGGCAGCGGTGTCACCGCCTGCCACGCACTGCTGGCCATGACCGAAGTCGGTCTGACCGGCGGGCGGCTGTATCCCGGCTCGTGGAGCGAGTGGTCGTCTGATCCGGACCGGCCCGTCGCAACCGGCGACTGACCGCTACCGCTTCTTCGCGCTCGACTTCTTCGCGCTCGACTTCTTCGCGCTCGACTTCTTCGCGCTCGACTTCTTCGCACTCGACTTCTTCGCGCTCGACTTCTTGGCGCTCGACTTCTTCGCTGCCGGGCCGACCCTGGGCATCGCGCCACGGCGACTCGACGGCTTCGCCTGCGGCTCGGCCCACTCGGCACCCGACGCCTCGAACAGGCGACCGATCTCGTCGATGTGCAGATCGACCAGTTCCCAGAGATCGGGCACCAGGTCGCGGTCGGCGACCAACCCGAAGTCGAGCCGGTCCTCGTACGAGTGCACCGTGATGTTCAGACCGACGCCGTTGCTGATCGTCGAGACCGGGATGTAGTGCTCGAGTTTGCAGCCGGCGAAGTAGAGCGGTTCGCGCGGGCCCGGCACGTTCGAGATCACCACGTTGACCGGCAGGTTGACCCGATCCGACAGTCTCGCCATCAAACGCACCGCCGCCGTGGCGACGAGCGGCGACGTGACCTCGGTCGCGTCGGTCAAGGCGTCGGCCGGCACGAGATCGAGCTGGCGCTTGGCCGCATCCATCGCCGCCCGGCACCGGGCGACGCGCTCGATCGGATCGTCGCAATCGGTCGGCAGCTCGGCGACGATCGACGACACCCGGTTGGTCCACGGATCGGCCTCCTGCCCGGTTCGGATCGACACCGGCACCATCGCCCGCAACGGCGCCTCCGGCAATGCGTCGTGCTGCAGCAGGTACTCGCGCAACGCACCCGCACAGATGGCCATCACGACGTCGTTCACCGTGCCGCCGGTGGCGTCCTTGAGCCGCTTGATGTTGGCGAGCGCGGTCGAGCGCATCGCGAACCGGCGATGCGGACCGACGCTCTTGTTCCACGGTGTGGGTGGCGCAGAGGTGACGGGCATGACCACACGGCGGATCTGATCGGCGACCGCCTCGGCCTCCTCGCTGCGACCGGCGGTCGACGCGATCAGCTCACGCGACCGCGTGACCACACCGCTCAACGTGTCGAGACCGGCCGCCTCGGCCATGTTGCGAACGACTCGCAGCGACAACCGGGTCGCCTTGACCGGATTGGTCACGAGGCTGTTGACCGTGTGCCGCAGCAGTTCGGAGTCGGTCGGAATCGGATCGGGGGTCCACGCCACCGGTTCGAACGGCCACGGAGCATCGGCGGAACGTCCCGTGAACATCTTGAGCATGATCACGCCGGCCGCGCCGTCGACCGTGGCGTGGTGGAACTTGGTGAGCATCGCCCATCGCCCGTCACCGAGCCCCTCGATCACGTAGACCTCCCACAACGGATGGGTCCGGTCCATCGGCCGGCCGACGATGCGGGCCACCTGCTCGGCCAACTGGTCGGCGGCACCGGGCGGTGCGAGCCCGATCTGGCGGACGTGGAAGTCGAGGTCGAAATGCGGATCGTCGACCCAGAACGGGTGGTCGAGCCCGAACGGCACCTCCACCACGCGGCGGCGTAACGGTTCGACGTGGCCGACCATCGAACCGAACCGTTCGTAGACGGCGGCATACGGGTCGAAGTCCGGGGTGGGGCGCTCGTAGATCGCCAGCCCGTTCACGTGCCCATACGTCGTCGGGGTCTCCATGTAAAGAAACGACGCGTCCAGGCCGGTGAGCTGCTTCA
>CAXAWD010000380.1:0-4223 GCA_963972325.1 uncultured Acidimicrobiaceae bacterium | reverse complement strand
AATCGCCGTCCCTCGAACAGTTCGGTCTCGCCCGGGCTCTCCTCGGTGCCCGCCAGGAGCGAGCCGAGCATCACGGTGGAGGAGCCGGCGGCGATCGCCTTCACGACATCACCGGAGTAGGTGATGCCGCCGTCACCGATGATCGGTACGCCGATCGACCGGGCCTGCTTCGACGTCTCGAAGATCGCCGACAACTGGGGCATGCCGGCCCCGGAGATGATGCGCGTCGTGCAGATCGAACCGGCGCCCACGCCGACCTTCACCGCGTCGGCGCCTGCCTTGGCGAGCGCCTCGACGCCTTCCGGGGTCACGACGTTGCCGGCGGTGACGGCGAGCTCGGGCCAGGAACCCTTGATCCGTTCGATCGTCTTGATCACGCCGGCCGAATGGCCGTGAGCGGTGTCGATCGCCACGGCGTCGACGCCCATGGCGACGAGGGCTTCGACGCGTTCTTCGACGTCGTCGCCGACGCCGCAGGCCGCCGCGGCCCGCAGTCGGCCCTTGTCGTCGCGCGAGGCATTGGGGTAGTCGAGGCGCTTCTGGATGTCTTTCACCGTGATGAGGCCGGCCAGCTTGCCGTGCTCGTCGACCAGCGGCAGCTTCTCGATGCGGTATTGCTGGAGCAGCAGTTTGGCTTCGTCGAGCGACGTGCCGACCTTCGCGGTCACCAGGTTCTCGCTGGTCATGAACTCGCTGATCGGGCGCTCGTAGTCGCTGCCCTCGCAGAACCGGATGTCGCGGTTGGTCAGGATGCCGACCAGCTCACCGGAGGCGTTGGTGATCGGCACACCCGAGAACTTGAAGCGGTTCATCAGCTCCTCGGCCTCGAACAGCTTGGAGTCTTTGGTGAGGGTGACCGGGTCGGAGATCATGCCGCTCTGGCTGCGCTTGACCTTCTGGACCTCGGCCGCCTGGTCGTCGATCGACATGTTGCGGTGAATGACGCCGATGCCGCCGTGACGGGCCATCGCGATCGCCATGCGACCTTCGGTGACCTTGTCCATCGCGGCGGAGACCAGCGGCACCGAGAGCTCGATGTCGCGGGCGAACACCGCGGTGGTGTCGACGGCGTCGGGCAAGGTCTCCGAGTAGCCGGGGATGACGACGACGTCGTCGAAGGTGAGTGCTTCGTAGCGGTCGAACAGTCCGTCGTTGACGTGGCTCATGCGTTGATCTCCGTGCTGTGTGTGGTTCGCTGATTGCAGAGTGTTCGGATCGTGTCGACGAGCAGGCGGTGCTCGACGGTGTGGATGCGGGCCTCGAGGGTGTCGAGGGTGTCGTCGGGCAGGATCGAGACGTCTTCGGTGGCGAGCACGGGGCCGTCGTCGACGCCTTCGTCCGGCACGAGGTGGACCATCACGCCCGTCGTGTCCCGTTCGCCGGCGAGCGCCTCCTGCCAGGCCCGTTCGATCGCCCGGGTGCCGGGGAGTTCGCCGGGGCGAGCGGGGTGCAGGTTGACGACACGGTCGGGGAACCAGCCGAGGAAGCTCGTGGTGAGGATCCTCATCCACCCGGCGAGCACGACCAGGTCGGGCTCGAACCCGGCGACGATGTCGGCCAGGCGGGCGTCGTAGTCGGCGCGTGCTTCGCCGTCGTGGCGCCCGATGTGCACCGACGGCACCCCGGCCGTCGCGGCCCGCTGCAGCGCGTACGCCGTGGACTGGTCGGACACGACGGCGACGACGATGGCGTGACCGTGGAGCGTGCCGCTCGCGCAGGCGTCGAGGATCGCCTGGAGGTTCGATCCGTTCCCCGATGCGAGCACCACCACCCGGGTGACGGGCGGGTGCAACGCTTCCATGAGACGAAGGTAGGCGCGCGTGCCCGACGTGCGGCGCGCCATGAACGAAAAGTTCGCGATTCCCGGCATTTCTCTCCATCGGGCTCCGCACGCCCTAGATTTCGGACGTGGCATCGAACAGTCGCAACCAGGCGAACGTGAGCGGGAATCCGGCGGGTCGGCCGATCGTGTTCGCGCACGGGTTCGGCTGCGACTCGAACATGTGGCGTTTCGTCGCGCCGCACTACGAGGACGAGTTCGAGGTCGTCACGTTCGATCATGTCGGTCACGGCCAATCGGACCCGAGCGGCTTCGACGCCCAGCGGCACTCGTCCCTCGACGGGTACGCGATGGACGTCGTCGAGCTGTGCCGTGCACTCGATCTGTCCGACGTGATCTTCGTCGGGCATTCGGTGTCGGCGATGATCGGTGCACTCGCGAGTGTGCAGGAACCAGACCTGTTCGACCGGCTCGTGATGATCGGCCCGTCCGCCCGCTACATCGACGATGTCGATTACCACGGCGGCTTCGCCGAGTCCGACATCAACGAGATGCTCGAATCGCTCGACAGCAACTACCTCGGTTGGTCGTCGGCGATGGCTCCGGTGATCATGGGCAATCCGGATCGGCCACAGCTCGGCGCGGAACTGACCGCCAGTTTCTGTCGGACCGACCCGACGATCGCGAAGCATTTCGCCCGTGTCACGTTCATGTCGGACAACCGCGACGACCTTCCGGCCGTGACGGTGCCCACACTGGTGCTGCAGTGTCGAAGCGACGCGATCGCGCCCGTCTCGGTCGGGGAGTACGTCCGCGATCGGCTGCCGCACGCCACGTACGAGGTGCTGGACGCCACCGGTCACTGCCCGAACCTCTCGGCCCCGGAGGCGACGATCGCCGCGATCGACTCGTTCATCGGTGTGCATCGCTGACCCATGCCGGACTCGTACTACGAGCACGCTGCGTGCGGGCTCCTCACCACCGATGCCGATGGCGCGATCGTTGCCGTCAACGAGACGCTGCTCACGTGGATGGGTGTCGAGCGGTCGGACCTGGTGGGTGAGCGCACGTTCTCCGATCTGTTGACCGGTGGCGGTCGGATCTACCACGAAACGCACTATGCGCCGATGCTGGCGATGCAGGGCTTCGCCAGGGAGTTGGCCTTCGACCTGGTGTGTGCCGACGAGACCCGGCTCCCCGTGCTGGTGAACGCCCGGACGGATGTGCTGGACGGCCGCACGGTGATCCACATGGCGATCTTCGACGCCACCGAGCGGCGCATGTACGAACGGGAGTTGCTGGCCGCGAAGGAGGACGCCGAGTACTCGGAAGCGCATGCCCAGCTGCTCGCCCGGACACTCCAGCAGTCGTTGCTGCCGAACCAACTCCCGAGCGTCCCGGGGCTCGAGATCGCCGGCCGGTACCTGCCGGCGGGAGCCGGCTACGAGATCGGCGGCGACTTCTACGACGTGTTCCAGATCGGGCCCGACGACTGGGTGATCGCACTCGGCGACGTCCAGGGCAAGGGCGTCGACGCTGCCGTCGTGACCGCGCTCGTGCGGCACAGCATCCGGGCCGCGTCGGTCGAGCACGAACCGGCCGGTGCGCTCCGGATCGTGAACGAGGTGCTCTTGAAGGCCGACGTCAAACGGTTCTGCACCGTGGTGCTGTTCCGTTGCCGCGTGTCGGCGGGCAGCTGGCAGGTGACGGTCTGCTGTGCCGGGCACCCGCTCCCGATCCTCGGCTCCGCCGACGGAGCCGCAAACGCCGGGCGGCCGGGCACGCTGCTCGGCGTGCTCCCCGAACTGACCTTGCACGACGTGGAGATCCGGCTGGACGCGACGACCGTGTTGGTGGCGTACACCGACGGGGTGAGCGAGGCACGTCGGGACGGTGAGATGTTCGGGCCGGGCCGCATCGCCGAGGTGGTCGGACGGGCCGGCGGTGAGAGCGCGGAGACGGTGCTCGATCGGCTGGTCGAGGCCGCCACCGAATTCGGCGGCACGCCCAACCAGGACGACATCGCCGCCATCGCCGTCCGCCCGGCGGACTCGAACACCGCGCCGTAACCGCCGCTCAGGCGGCGCGGGTGCTGCGGCTCGGCAGGGTACGCCAGCGGGTACGGCGGCGTGCCATTTCGTCGGGGTGGACCCATCCGAGGCCGATCCAGTTCCAGTCGAACCGGCCTCGCAACGGTGGGTCGTACGGCACCTCCGGATTGGCCGGCGGCGCGGTGGGTTTCGATGGGGGAGCGGACCCGGCGATCGGTTTGCCCCGCCGGTCGGTGAACACGAGTCGGTCGTACTCGTCGGCATTGCCGCTGATGCCCAACTCGCCCTGGTGGTGGAGTCGGTGGTGCTTGGGGCAGAGGCTGACGAGGTTGGCGGTGTCGGTGGCCGCCGTCGGCCCAGTGCTCGATGTGGTGGATCTCGACGAACCGTTC
>CAXAWD010000379.1:0-4228 GCA_963972325.1 uncultured Acidimicrobiaceae bacterium | reverse complement strand
CCGCTGCGCGCGGGCCTCCGGATCGCGGGCCAGGTGGCGGGCGCGCCCGATGTGGCCCCCGGCGACGGACGCGGCCCAGGCGGCCTGCTCGGGGTCGATGCCGTCCCGGTTCGCCAACACCTCCGCGACGGCGGCAGCCGCCGGGTCGTGGGCGATCCACGACCGCGACGACTTCTACACGATTCGACGGATCAGCGACACCACGCTCGGCGTCGTCGGCGTGGGGCGCATCGGACGCCGAACCGCCGAGAAGGCGCGCGGCCTCGGCATGACGACGATCGGTTTCGATCCGTACGCCGACCAGGCCGACGTGCCCGATGTGGAACTGCTGCCGCTCGATGAGATGCTCCGACGGTCCGACGCCGTCATCTTGTGTGCTGCGCTCACGAACGGGTCGAAGAACCTGATCGGTGCTGCCGAACTGGCGCACATGCGGGACGACGCGGTGCTCGTGAATGTCGCCCGGGGTGGTCTGATCGACGAAGCGGCGTTGGCCGATGCGCTCCAGGGCGGCCGGTTGCGTGCAGCCGCCCTCGACGTGCGATCGCCCGAGCCGCCCGACGCCGACACCGATCCGCTCCGCACGCTCGACAACGTCGTGCTCACCCAACACGTCGCGTCGGTGTCGATCGAAGCGTTCCGTGACATGCACCATCTCGCGGTCGGACACATTCTGCGAATGCTCGAGGAGAGCGGCCGGATCCCGGCTGCGAACAACAGTGAAGGAGCAACATCATGACGTACGGCATCGGCATGGCCGGATCGGGGTTCATGGGGCGAACCTGGTCTGAGGTCGCCCAGAACCACGCCCCGGGAACCCACCTGGCCGGCGTGGCGATCGGTCGTCGCGCGGCGAAGCTCGCGGCCGACTACGACGTGCCCCTCTACTCGTCGTTCGACGAACTGTTGGCAGCCGACGACGTCGACATGGTCGTGTTGGCGACCCCTCCCGCCGTCCATCTCGAACAGACACTCGCCGCGGCCGAGGCCGGAAAACACCTGTTGGTCGAGAAGCCGATGGCCCAGGACGCCGACGAGTGTCGGCAGATGACCGAAGCGTGCGAACGGGCCGGCGTGACGATGTCGATCGTGTCGCAGCACCGCTTCCGCGCCGCGCCGGCGTACGCCAAGCGGCTGATCGACGACGGCGCGATCGGGCAGGTGCGGATGGTCCGTGCGATCGGGCCGGAGTGCGGTTTCTGGGACACGTCCGTCACGCAGGACGAATGGAAGCTCGATCCGAATCAGCAGACCGCGTTCGCGTCGTGGGGCACCCACGCGTGTGACCTGCTGCGGTGGTACATCGGCAGCCGGCCGACCCAGGGCTACGCCGTGATCGATCACTTCGACGACACCCCGCCCCCCGGCAGCAGCGCGATGGCGACCTACCGCTTCGAGAACGGGGCGATGGCACAGGTCTGGATGAGCTACGACATCCCGCAGCCCGGGCTCGGCACCGGGCTGCAGTTCGAACTCGTCGGCGAGCACGGGATCATCCAGTTCGACGCCTACGGCGAAGTCCGACTCGGCACCGCCGACGGTTGGACCGTCCCGTTCGTCATGCCGCCGTTCGACCCGACCAACCCGGTCGACCCCGTGCGCCTGGAGGCCTACACCCTCGAGCTCCAAGACCTCGTCGATGCCGTCGACGAAGGTCGCCCCCCGATGCTCGATGGTGTAGGCGGCCGGGCCACGGTCGCGATGATCGACGCGGCCGAACACTCGGCGCGCACGGGCGAGGGCGTGCGGATCGACCTCGGCGACGGTTCGTGAGCGACGAACCTCCACCACCCGCCGTCTCGACCGGCCCCGGGCGCACTGCGGTCGAGGCGTACGCGTCCGGCTTCCTGTGTCGGGAGGCGAGCGACTCCGCGGCCACTGACTCGACGAAGCGCAGCAACTCGTCGACGCCGGCGATCGCTCGATCGACGTGCGACCCGACAACCATCCGACAACCACCCGCCAACCATCCAACGAGAACCACGAGGCCAACACCATGAACGCACCCGTCAACCCCGCCCGCATCCTGCGCGACAAGATCGCCGACGATTCGCACATCACGACCGGGATGCTCTGCACCTTCCACTTCTGGCCCGGGATGGTCGAGATGGCGATGGAGGCAGGGCTCGACTACCTCATCATCGACCTCGAACACCTCACCTACGACGCCGAGATGGTCGCTCACTCGTGTGCGATCGGTCGCCGCGAGGGGTTCCCGATCCTCATCCGGCCGCCGGCGGCGGAGTTCACCCCGATCCGTCTGGCGATGGATCTCGGACCGTGCGGGCTACTCGTGCCGATGGTCGAGAACATGGACATGATGCAGACCATCCAGGACGCCGTCTACCTGCGGCCGCGCGGCAAGCGTCGCCCCGGTGGCCTCGGCAACTTCTGGGTGTCCGACGTCAACCATGCGACGTGGGTCGAGGAGTTCGAGAACGACTTCATCGTCTTGCCGCAGATCGAGAACCAGAGCGGTCTCGATCACGCCGACCAGATCGCCGCCCACGAGATCACCACCGCCGTCGCGGTCGGGCCCTACGATCTGTCGGCGGCACTCGGAGTGTGCTGGCAGCCGGACTCGCCTGAACTCCAGGGCGCGCTGGCCAAGATCAAAGGTGCCGGCGAGTCGGTCGGTAAGAAGATGTGGATGATCGGTGATGGACCAGACCTGGTACAGCGGGGCTACCGCTTCTTGTGCATCGGCGAGCCGACGATGCACCTCCAGGCTTCCGTGGCCGAACTCAACCATCGCACGAAGGGCACGGAGGGTTCGTCGCGGTTCGACGATCTGCCGCTGCCCTGACCCCATGGAACCTCCAAGACCCGCGCAGCCCAGGCCGATTCGGCGAGCGCAGCCATGACGTCCGCCTCGTCCCCGTCGTCGTCCGGCTCGTCGCCGGCGTCGTCGATGGCGCCGCTGAAGATCGCGGTGTTCAGGCGGTTGTGGATCGCGCTCGTGATCTTCAGCCTCGGCCATCTCGTCCAGGTCGTCGCATCGTCGTGGCTGATCCTCGAGTTGACCGGGTCACCGCTGTGGGTCAGCGCCATGATCGGCGCGCCGACGTTGCCGTTGCTCGTGCTGTCGCTGCCGGCGGGCGCGGCGGCCGACCTGTTCGATCGGCGCATCATCCTGCTGCTCGCGTCGGTGGTGCTCGCAGCGGCCTCGGTCACGATGTCGGCGCTGTCGATGATGGACGCGCTCACGCCGGGACGACTGGTCGGGCTCGGACTCATGATCGGCTGCGGCATTGCGTTCTTCAACCCCACGTGGCACGCCATCGTGCCGTCGTTGGTGCCGGCCAGCCTCGTGCCGGGAGCGGTCTCGCTCAACTCGGCGTCGGGCGGCGTCGCCACCGCGCTCGGCCCGGCACTGGGTGGCCTCCTGCTCGCAACGGTGGGCCCCGAGTTCTCGTTCGCCGTGGCGGCGGTCGGCTACCTCGCCGTGCTGACGGCGATCGCCACGACCCGCACCGAGGAGCTGTCCCAGGAGAAGGGGTCGATGGTGGTGGCGATCGCCACCGGCATTCGGTACCTGCGCTTCTCTCGCGACTATCTCTGGCTGTTGCTGCTCGGCTCGCTCTTCGGGTTCGCCTCGGCGGGGCTTCGTGCGATGCTGCCGAACCTGACCAGCGACGTGCTCGGTGGTGGGTCGGCGATGTACGGCATCCTGCTCGGCCTGTTCGGCGCCGGGGCGATGGTCGGCGGTCTGACACGTGCCAAGGCGAGCGAACTCACGGGGCCGCGCTTCCTGTCGATCTGCATCGCCGGGTTCGGCCTCTTCGGGATCGCAGTCGGGCTGTCGCGGTGGGTGGCGACCACGGCGATCGTCATCTCGGTGGCCGGCGTGATCTGGACCTGGATCCTCGCCACGCTCAACAGCACGTACCAGGTGCTGACTCCCGATTGGGTGCGTGGCCGCACGATGGGAGCCTTCATCCTGTCGGTGTTCGGATTCGTGCCGCTCGGTGCGATCGCCTCCGGTTCCGTCGGCGCCTCGGTCGGGGCTGATGTCGCCCTCGTCCTGTTCTCGGCTGCGGTGGTGGTCATCGGTCTGCTCTCGTTCCGTATGCCGATCCCGGTGCTCGAACAGATCGACCCGCCGGTCGTGCTCGAGCCGGTCGCCGGGGCGATCCCCGACGTCGAAGACACCGACGAGCCGGTCCTGGTGATCAGCACCTGGCATGTCGACGACGATCATCTCGACGCCTTCCTGGAGGTGCTCTCC
>CAXAWD010000378.1:0-4239 GCA_963972325.1 uncultured Acidimicrobiaceae bacterium | reverse complement strand
TGACGAGCGCGATACCGGCAGGGACACCACTGTCGTCGCTCGTCGATCTGCGGATGACCGGGAAGATCAGGTTGGGTGGCCGCTGGCTGCCGTTCACCGCCGACCAACGGCTGCGTGCCGGTGTCGGTTTCGTGTGGGCGCCGGTGGTCGGCGGTCGTGTGATCCGGTTCGTCGGTGCCGACGCGCTCGGCCCCGACGGCGCACGCATCGAGTTCCGCTTCCACGGTCGCATCCCGGTGGTGCGCGGCTCCGGCCCCGACATCCACCGTTCGGCGCTGGGGCGACTCGCAGCGGAGACCGTCGCCTGGCTCCTCCAGTCGCTCACCCCGCAGGCCGGTGCCCGCTGGGCCGGCATCGACGAGCACCGGGCGGTCGTCACGCTCGACGCGGCGGGTTCCGACGTCGAGGTCGAGGTCGAGGTCGACGCGACCGGACAGCTCCGCTCGATCGGGCTCCAGCGTTGGAACGACTCCGTCGACCCCCCGACCGAAGCGCCGTTCGGTGGGACGGTCGACTCATCTCTCACGAACGCGGCAGGAGTACGTATCGCCGAGAGCGGCGTCGTCGGCTGGGACTGGCGCACGACGGACCAGGCCGCCGGCGAGTTCTTCCGCTACCGGGTCGCGGCAGCCACGTTCGCCCCCTCTCCGTCGAAAGAGGTGTCCAGACCATGAGCGAACGAACACCGACCCTCGCCGCCGACGGCTACGCCATCGAGGTCGAACACGTGAAGAAGCGGTACGGCGACCGCACGGTCGTCGACGACCTCGGCTTCAGGGTTCCACCCGGCCGTGTCACCGGCTTTCTCGGACCGAACGGCTCCGGCAAGTCGACGACGATGAAGATCATGCTCGACCTGGCAGCAGCCGACGACGGGCAGGTCCGGATCGGAGATCGCCGCTACCGCGACCTGCCCGATCCGGCGAGAACGGTCGGGGCCTTCATCGAGTCCGATGCGTTCCACCCCGGCCGGACCGGGAGGAACCATCTGCGAATCCTCGCCGACGCCACCGGGATCGGCCACCGCCGGGTCGATGAGGTACTCGACGAGGTCGGACTCGCCGACGCCGGCGACCGACGGGCAGGCGCCTACTCACTCGGGATGCGCCAGCGGCTCGGCCTCGCCGCTGCCTTGCTCGGCCGGCCACCGGTCCTCGTCCTCGACGAACCCGGCAACGGTCTCGACCCACAGGGCATCCGCACGCTCCGCGATCTCCTGCGCGATCACGCCGCCCGAGGCGGCACCGTGTTCGTCTCGAGCCACCTCCTGGCCGAGATCGAACACCTGGCCGATGACGTGGTCGTGATCGATCAGGGTCGGTTGATCACCCACGGCACGCTGGCCGACCTGCAGAGCACCGCCTGCCTGGTGCGGAGCACCGACGCACCCCGGCTCGCCCGTGTCCTCGAGGCCGCCGGGGCGACGACCGAGGCCGAAGGGCCGGACGGACTCGTCGTCCGCGGCATGCCGATCGACGAGATCGGCGACCGGGCATTCACCGGCGGAATCGCCGTCCACGAACTTGCAGCCCGCGCCGGCTCGCTGGAGGAACTCTTCCTCGGCTGGACCACGGACCCGACCAGGGAGGCGAACCCGTCATGAGCACGACGCGACTCATCCGTTCCGAACTCCGCAAGCTCACCACCACCAAGATGCCCGTGGCCTTCGTCGCCGTGCTGATGGCGATCGCGGGCCTGAATGCGTTCGCGGTGGTCGCCGGTACCGACATGGACGGCAGCAAGGCGTTCATCGCGACCGAGGCCGACCAACAGTCGCTCATGGCGTTCGCGTTCAACGCCTTTCTCGGAGCCGGCCTCTTCGGCGCGATCGCCGTGGCCCGCGAGTACGGCCACCACACCGTCGTCCCGATGTTCCTCGCGTCGCCCCGCCGCTCGCGCGCTGTTCTCGCCCAGCTCGCGGCCGTCGCCCTCGGCGGATGTCTGCTCAGTCTGATCGGCGCCGGGCTCACCGTGGCCGCCGTCGCGGTCGCGCTCCCCTCCACCGAGTACGGCTTCCTGGTGTCGATCGCCAACGTCGCCCGTGTGGTCACGGCGTCAGGGTTCTCCGGAGCCGCCGGCGCGCTGCTCGGCGCAGGGATCGGCATGATCGTGCGCAACGTGGGCGGTGCCGTCACGCTCACCGTGTTCACGCTCATGATCGCTCCATCGCTCGTCGTGCAACTCGCGCACGGCACCGCTTCGTGGATGCCGGCCAACCTCGCCAACGTGTTGTCCGGAACGATCGACGATGTCGGCGAACTCGCGGCGGTGCTGGCGTTCGTCGCCTGGGCGGCCGTACCGGCGGCGGTCGGGCTGATCGTCACCCGTCGACGCGACATCGCCTGAACACCTCGCGCGGACACCGCGGGCTGCCATGGGCGAACGTTCGTCGAACGGCTCGCCACCCCTTCTAAACTCGCCACCCCTTCTAAAATCATTCGATGTTTGCGTTAGTTGGCAACCAGGCGTACTATGACCATTCACGATTGGTTATAGAAGGAGATTCGAATGAGCACGACCGACACCACCGCCGGAACGGCACCCGCTGCGTCGACGCGACCCACCGCCTGGAGCGACCCCGCCTATCAGGCGTACTGGTTCCTCCGGCTGGGCTTCATCGCCGCACCGATCCTGTTCGGCCTCGACAAGTTCACCCACGTCCTCGTCGACTGGGACGTGTATCTCGCATCCGAGTTCACCGACCTGTTCGACGCCAGCGCCCACAACCTCATGTACGCGGTGGGCGTGATCGAGATCGTCGCCGGCCTGGTCGTCGCGGTCCGACCGCGATTCGGCGGCGTGCTCGTCGCCGCCTGGTTGGGCGGCATCATCGTCAACCTGCTGTTGATGGCCGACTACTACGACGTCGCCCTCCGTGACTTCGGGCTGCTGCTCGCGGCACTGTCGCTGACGCGGCTCGCGTCCGCATTCTCCACCGGCCCGGCCCGACCGACCCGGTGACACCGCCCGGCGCTGACGGCACACACCGTGCCGTCGGCGCCACGTCGACGCCACGTCGGCGCCATGTCGGCGGCACGGCGGGTCGGGGTCGGGCCCGATCGGTCCCGCCATCCTCGCCGTCCCCGCCGTCCCCGCAACACCGCGGAACACCGGCCGGCCGGGTGGGGTTTCCATCTGACACCCCGACCAGGAGTTCCGATGCCGAACCGATTGCCCGACACCTACCCGACCGAACGCCGAGCGCTGCAGGTCGTCACCACCCACGTGGTCGCCCGACGGCTCCACGCCGCCACCGGCCGCTTCGGCCTCCGGGCGACACCGGGAGGGTTCGGCACACCACAGTTCGAGACGCCCGACGTCGGGCGCGAGCGACTGCGGGTCACCGGCGGCCGTCTCGTCCGCGAACGGCTCGATCCGACCGCCACCACCGAGTCCATGCCGATCGACGGGTCGACCCTGCTCGAACTGGCAGCGTTCGCCGGCGTCGAGTTGACCGGTGCCGACGCCGACGCGTTCAGCGTCGGCCACGACACTCCGGCGCTCGGTGACATCGACCGTCGCATCGGGGTCGGCACCGAGACGACCCGGGTGATCGGAGACTGGTTCGGCATCGTCGCCGGGGCGCTCGACGCCATCGTCGGCACGGTGACCGACGCCCGTTCGACACCGACCGTCGCCCAGCTCTGGCCCGAGCATTTCGACCTCGCGTTCGACCTGGCATTCGACCCGGACGCCACCGACACGCGCCGAGTCAACGTCGGAGGCGCGGTCGGCGACGGATTCGAGCCCGAGCCGTACCTCTACGTCGGCCCGTGGACCGACGACCGGCCCGGCGACTCCGACTTCTGGAACGCCCCGTTCGGCGCCGTTCTCCGTCGCGACGACGTCTTCGCCGGCGACGACCCCACCGACGTCGCCGCCGCGTTCCTCGAACGCGGCCTCGCCATGCTCTCGACCACCGGGTAGCCGGCACCGCTCGTTCGGCGTGCTCACGGGCGGCGTGGAAACTCACCTCGCTCTTGCGTTCGTCTCACCTTCGGTCCGTTCGATGGCGCCATGACACGTGCACGCCTCCACCATCGCGTCCCCGCGGCGCTCGCCTGCCTCGGGCTCTTCGCGCTCGCCGGCTGCGGCGCCGGCGGTTCAGACGCTGCCGCCGCCGACAACGGGATCGCGACGCTCCAGTCCGACGACAGCGACGCCGAGACCGCCGACGACACCGCCGACCAGGACGCACCGTTGTCGGCCGACGAGGCGGCCCTCGAGTTCTCGGCGTGC